>CAZZFL010000007.1:0-1888 GCA_964653395.1 uncultured Treponema sp.
CTTGAAAAAAATCGCGAAAAAGAATAGAATATTTTTTTGGCTTAATTTCGAATTTTAGAGTGCAAATGCTTTGCATCAAAACTCGATAACAAGTCGCAAGATTTGTGTAAAAATTCAAAATCAAATTTTGGAGAATTTTATGAAAATTGTGAACGGTGAAAATCTTTCTATCGAAGATGTTTTTGACGTGGCTTGCAAGGGCGAAAAAATCGCGCTTCCTTCCGAAAAAAAATTTTGGCAGACGCTGGAACGTTCGCGGGAATTTTTGATGAATTACATTGAAAGCGGCGTTCCGACTTACGGCGTCACCACGGATTTTGGAGATTCGTGCGCCAACCAAATCGCGCCGCAAAAAGCCGGCGAGCTTCAGCGCACAATCGTCGCGTACCACGGAATCGGGCTTGGCAAAAATTTTTCCCGCGAAATCGGACGCGCAGTTTTGCTTTGTCGACTGAACGGAAATGTCAAGGGCGGATTCAGCGCGATTCGCGGCGAACTTGCGAAAATGATGATGACGCTTTTAAACCGCGACATAATTCCAGTGATTCCGCAACTTGGCTCGGTGGGCGCAAGCGGCGACCTTACTCCTTTGAGTTACGTTGCCGCCGTAATCATGGGACAACGAAAAGTTTTTTATAAAGGAAAAATCGTTCCGACAAAAACCGCGTTCAAAGCAGAAAAAATCGAGCCGCTGCCAATTGAGGCAAAAGAAGGTCTTGCGATCATGAACGGCACAAGCGTGATGACGGCGGTGGCCGCGCTCGCTTGGAAAAAAGCGGAACGGCTCGCGAACATTTCCGATTTTCTCACGGCAGTGACTTCGGAAATCACTCGCGGAAAAGACACGCCTTTTGTGGCGAAAGTGAGCGAAATCAAAAATCACAAAGGTCAAATGCAAAGCGCGGCGTACATTTTCAACATCATAAAAAATTCAAAGCGCGTTTTTAAATACGAAGATTTTTTGGAAACGCAAATCGAAAAAATCGGCGGAAAAACTTTTGTAAAGCAGCAGAATAAAATTCAAGACAGATATTCGATTCGATGCGCGCCGCAGATTTCGGGCGTTTTCCGCGACACTTTGGAAATCGCGAGAAATTGGATCACCGAGGAAATAAATTCCGCAAACGACAATCCGCTGGTGGACATCGAGGAAAAAAGGATTTACAACACGGGAAATTTTTACGGCGGACACATTTGCGCCGCCTGCGATTATTTGCGAACCGCGCTCGCGAACATCGCAGACCTTTCGGACAAACAGGCCGAAATCATAATCGACGGAAAATTCAACGGGCTTACGGACAACCTGATTCCTTTCACAAAAGAAACCGACCCAAAGGCAGGACTGCAACTCGGATTTAAAGCCGCGCAAATCACAATCAGCGCGATTCGCGGCGAAGTGCAGAGTTTTTGCTATCCAATCAGCGTGACTTCCGCGCCCACCGAAGCCCTGAATCAAGACAAAGTTTCCATGGGCACAATTAGCGCGAGAAAATTCGACGAGCAAATAGATTTGGTTTTCCTGCAATTCGCCACGCACATTTTGGCCGCTATGCAAGCCGTGGATTTGGCGGGCAAGCAAGACTTCAGCCCGTTCACGCAATCCGTCCATAACGAAGTGCGAAAAATGAGCAAGTTCGTAAAGGACGACCGACCTTTAGACAAAGACGCGAACACGGTGGCCGAGTGGCTCAAAACAACAGAAATTTTCGGATAAACTTTCCAAAAAAATCAAAGCAACAAAAACTTGCCCCGAATTCCAAAAAGGATTCGGGGTTTTATTTTGAAAAAAAACGAGCGAACGCTGAAAAGCAAAAACAATTCGGCATTGGCATTGCGAGCGCGCTTTGAGTCTGTAATTTTAATTTACTACCGTTTGTTAGTTTATTTT
>CAZZFL010000007.1:1988-47191 GCA_964653395.1 uncultured Treponema sp.
GCGAGCGCGCTTTGAGTCTGTAATTTTAATTTACTACCGTTTGTTAGTTTATTTTAAATTAACGGAAGTTAAAATTTTTACAAACTAACATTAGGTAGGAAAACGCAATGTTTCACGTGAAACAAATATTGCACAAGTAGCAACAAAAAAATATCTTTCTGAAAATACAACATAAAAATCTGCGACGGAATTTTAGCACAAGGCAGTGGAGAAAAAGCAATTTTTTAAGAATTCTCTCCAAAAGTCCGCAATGGAATTTCGACACAAGTTTTAACAGTCACTCGAAATCCAGCACAATAAAAATTTTTATTTTTTTCACGGACAGCAAACACACAAATGTTTCACGTGAAACATTCAAAATTCACCTTTACAATAGTAAAGCATCACATAAAGATTTTACACAAAAAATTTTTAAACCGCAAATTGTGGAAAACTTGTTTAAAATGTGGAAAAGTGAATTTTGTATGTAAAAACTTTTTTTTAATTCTCAACACAAATTGATTGGAAAAATTTCAATTTCAAAAATGACGCATTTCTGAAATTTTATTACACGCCGATTCGACAAACAAAAACCGATACATAATGTTTCACGTGAAACACTTTTCCACCGATGTGGAATTTTTGTGGAAAATCGCTTTTTTTTGGCAAGGATTTTTTTCGAATTTTTCTCATATTTTTAAAAGCAAAAACCGGGGCAAAAACCCCGGCTGCCTGATGTTTTTTCTGTAAAAACAGATTCCCCTCGACTTTTATTATATTACAAATTTTATTTTTTGTCAGCAAGAATTCAAAGAAAATGACAAAAATTTATCACATTTTTAATTCTTGATATTACAAGGAATTAAACTATAACTCCTTATAATATCAATATTTATCATTCTTTTTCATTTTCAGGCGGAATTTTGTCAACGCCGACAAGGTAATCGGGATCGGAAATCTTGACCACTTTGACTCCCGTCGAACCTGTGCCTTGCTGGTTGATTGTGTTCGCCGAAACGCGCAACGTTTTTCCCTGGCTTGTCATGCAAACAATTTCGTCGCTGTCCTTCACGGAAAGCAACCCGATGAGTTCGCCGCGCTCTTCAGTGTTGCCGAAAATTTTCTGTCCGCCGGTGCCTCGTCCATGCGGCTTGAAGTCGTCGAAGGAAACGCGCTTACCGTAGCCTTTTTCAGTGAGAAGCAAAATGCTTTCGCCTTCGGTGTAAGTGATCGCGCCGGAAATTTCATCGCCGTCGGAAAGTTTCATTCCTTTAATTCCGCAACTCGCGCGTCCCATTGCGCGGACATCTTTTTCGCTGAAACGCAACGCCTTGCCTTTGCGCGAAATCACAAAGACGTCGGAATTTCCTGCGGTGAGAATCGCGCTGACAAGTTTGTCGCCCGCATTGAGCTTGAGACCAATTATTCCTTTGACGCGGGCATTTGCGAATTCCGAAGTCTGAACTTTTTTCACCACGCCGTTCACCGTCGTCATGAAAAGGAACGAATCTTCTGTGAATTCTCGAACGGGAACGACCGTCGTGATTTCCTCGTCTGCGGAAATCGCAATCAAACTTTTTATGTGAGTGCCTCGGCTGCCTTTGGACATTTCGGGAATTTCGTGAACCTTAATCCAATATGCGCGTCCGAGATTTGAGACGAACAAAATGTGATCGTGCGTGGAGCCGATGAACAAATGATTTATGTAGTCGTCTTCGATGAGCGCGGTGCTGTTGCTTCCTGTTCCACCCCTCCCCTGCTTTTTGTACGAACTGACCGACGCGCGTTTGACATAACCGAGTTTGGAAATCATCACGACCATGTCTTCTTCTTTTATCATGTCCTCGATGTTGATTGATTCAACTTCGTTGGAAATAATTTCGGTGCGGCGATCGTCGCCAAATTTCTGCGCGAGTTCGTTCGTCTCGTCTTTTATGATTGCAAGAATTTTTTCGTGATGCTCAAGCAAATCGCGCAAGTGCGCAATCAACGCCTGAAGCTCGGCGAGTTCGCGTTTCAAATCTTCGATTTGCAAATGAGTGAGCCGTTTGAGCTGCATGTCAACGATGGCTTGCGCCTGCACGTCGTCAAAGCCGAATCTGTTTTCCAAATTGAGCTTTGCGTCTTCAGTGTCGCGGCTCGCCTTTATGATTTGAATCACTTCGTCGATATTGTTGATGGCAACAATCAAAGCCTGCAAAATGTGCTCGCGTGCGAGCGCGACGCGCAAATCGTGCTGAGTGCGTCGCGTCACAACTTCGTCACGATGTTCGACAAAATATTGAACGAGATGTTTGAGCGTAAGAATTTGCGGGCGACCTTTTACCAACGCAAGATTTATCACGCCGAAACTCGACTGCAAATCAGTTTTGGCAAAAAGCTGATTTAAAACAATTTTCGTAATCGCGCCGCGTTTGAGTCCGACGACAATTCGCATTCCAACGCGATCGGAAGTTTCGTCGTTCGCGTCCGTGATGCCGTCGATAAGTTTTTCACGGGCGAGTTCTTTTATGCGGCGGATGATGTTCGTCGTGTTCACGCCATAAGGAACTTCGGTGAAAACAATCGATTCTTTTCCGCGCGTGTCCGTTTCAATCACATATTTCGAACGAATCACGATTTTTCCGCGGCCAGTCGTGTAAGCCTTGCGAATTCCTTCGCGCCCGAAAATCGTGCCGCCCGTCGGGAAATCAGGACCTTTTATGTGGCGCATCAATTCTTCGATGGAAATTTCAGGATTGTCGATGTACGCGCCCACTGCCGACGCGACCTCGCGCAAATTGTGCGTGGGCATATTCGTGGCCATTCCAACGGCGATTCCCGTAGTTCCGTTGCAAAGCAAAAACGGAAATTTTGCAGGAAGCACGGTCGGCTCTTTTACGGTTTCGTCAAAGTTTGGAATCATGTCCACAGTTTCTTTGTCAATGTCGCTGACCATTTCTTCGGCAATTTTCGACATCTTGGCTTCGGTGTAACGATACGCCGCGGCAGGATCGCCCGCAATCGTTCCGAAATTTCCCTGCGGAGTTATAATCGTATAACGCTGCGCGAAATCCTGCCCGAGACGGACGAGCGCGTCGTAAACGGAAGCGTCGCCGTGCGGATGATATTTTCCGAGAACGTCGCCGACAATTTTGGCGCATTTTCTGGTCGGCCCAGAATTCGCCAAATGAAGTTCGTCCATAGCGTAAAGAATGCGCCGATGAACCGGCTTGAGTCCGTCGCGAACATCGGGCAAAGCGCGCTGCACAATCACCGACATCGAATAGTCGATGTAAGCCTGTTTTACTTCTTCTTCAATCGGAACTTTTATTACCGTTCCGCCTTCCGGAGTCTGAAATGAATTTTCCATTTATTTTTTCCTTGTGAATTGAATTTCCTGAATTTTAATTTTCACCAAATAATTCTAATATATTTTTTTAGGAAAATCAAGGGAACAAAATTGACAGAACAAAATAAAAACGCCGCGACACACAAAATTGCATCGTGCGCCGCAGCGTTTCAAACTATTCGCAAAAAAATTTCCTAAACATCGAGATTTGCGTAGGTTGCATTTTCTTCGATGAACTTGCGGCGCGGCTCGACTTCTTCGCCCATGCAAACGGTGAAAATTTGGTCGGCGGCTTGCGCGTCTGGAATCGTGACGACTTTCATTCTGCGCACGGCCGGATCCATCGTCGTGTTCCAAAGTTGGTCGCCGCTCATTTCGCCGAGACCTTTGTAACGCTGGACTTTCGCCTTTTCCGCGTTTTCACCGAGCGAAGCCAAATATTCCGATTTTTCTTCGTCGGTGTAAACGTAAACCGGCTTTTGCTTTCCGAGCGTAATTCCGAAAAGCGGAGGCATCGCCAAATAAACGTAGCCTTTTTCAATAAGTTCGGGCATATATCGGAAAAAGAACGTGAGCAGCAAAGTGCGGATGTGGCTTCCGTCAACATCGGCATCTGCCATAATTATGATTTTGTGATAACGCAATTTTTCCGCGTTGAACGAATCGCCGAATCCCGCGCCCAGCGAAGCGATCACAGGCTCGAGCTTGTCGTTGTTCATAACTTTGTCCGCGCGAACTTTTTCCACATTCAGCATTTTTCCCCAAAGCGGCAAAATCGCCTGCGTTTTAGAATCGCGACCTTTTTTTGCGGAGCCGCCAGCGGAATCACCTTCGACGATGTAAATTTCGCACATCTCAGGATTTTTGAGAGAACAGTCCGAAAGTTTTTCAGGCAAGCCGAATCCGTCGGAAAGCGATTTTTTTCTCGAAGCGTCTTTGGCTTTTTTCGCCGCAATTCGCGCCGTGGCTTCCGCCAAAGCTTTGTCCAAAACTTGTTCGAGGATTTTCGGATTTTGCTCGAAGAAAAGCGTCAACTTTTCTTTTACGAGCGCATCGACAATCGTGCGCACTTCCGTGTTGCCGAGTTTTTCTTTTGTCTGACCTTCGAATTCCGGCTCGGGAACTTTCATCGAAAGAACCAAAACCATTCCCGAAAGAATGTCTT
The DNA here is from genome assembly GCA_964653395.1 of uncultured Treponema sp. Classification (GTDB taxonomy): domain Bacteria; phylum Spirochaetota; class Spirochaetia; order Treponematales; family Treponemataceae; genus Treponema_D. Next base: position 6,464 of record CAZZFL010000007.1, read on the forward strand.
CTATTCGAAGTTTTTCGTCCTTGTCCGCCTTTTCCAATTTTTTCTTGAACTTTTCGTTCGAATCAAGAAATTTGTTCAACACGAAATTGACGGCGTTTTTAAATCCGTCAAGGTGAGTGCCTCCTTCGCGCGTGTTGATGTCGTTGACGTAAGTGTTGATGTTGTTCGAAAATCCGTCGTTGTATTGAAAAGCGCATTCCGTAATCACGCCGTCTTTTTCGCCGGTGATGAAAAGTGGCTCGTCCGGAATGTAGAATTTGCTTTTCGTGCGCTCGTTCATTTCCTTCACATATTGAACGATTCCGCCTTCAAATTTGTAGACGGCTTCCTTTGGAATTTCCAAACGTTCGTCGCGGAAAATTATTGTAACGCCGTTGTTCAAAAAAGCGAGTTCTCGCAGACGCTTTGAAAGCACGTCAAAATTGTAAGTCGTGGTTTCCTGAAAAATTGTTTTGTCCGCCTTCCAACGAATTGTCGTTCCGTGGCGCGAAGATTCGCCGATTTCCTCGACTTTCGTCTTTGGAATTCCGACGGCGTATTTTTGCATATATTTTTTTCCGCCAAGTTCGACCGTGGCTTCCATCCACGAAGAAAGCGCGTTCACGCACGAAACGCCGACTCCGTGCAATCCGCCTGAAACTTTGTACGAGCCTTTGTCGAATTTTCCGCCGGCGTGAAGTCGCGTCAAAACCAATTCCAACGCGCTTACTTTTTCCGTGGGATGAATGTCCACAGGAATTCCGCGGCCATTGTCTTCCACGCGAACAACGTCATCTTTTTCCAGCGCGACGACAATCGTGTCGCAAAATCCAGCCATCGCCTCGTCAATCGAATTGTCCACGACTTCGTAAACGAGATGATGAAGTCCGTTCGGTCCAGTCGAGCCGATGTACATTCCCGGCCGCTTTCGCACAGCCTCGAGGCCTTTCAAAACTTGGATATTTTTCGCCGAATAATTTTCGCTCATTTTTTCTCCCGATTTTAAAATAAATTTCTTCCCTAATTTTCAAAGGCGAAGAAAATTTTGACTTTCAATCCCAACAGAAAAATTTTTCATTTTCATTATATCTTTATTGAAAAAAAAAGTAAAGATAGACTATAATATAAAGATTATGAGCGAAAATAATTTTCAAGAAATTTGGAAAGAATCCCTGAATCAATTGCGCGCACAATACAAGCAGGAAAACTGCGAAAACGAATTCAATTTGTGGTTCAATTTGGAATACGTGAGCGACGAGCAAAACACAATCACGGCGGCAGTGGCGAGCGATTTCATGCGCGAATCGATGGTCAAGCGCGGAAACATCGAAATCATAAAAAATAAAATCAAGGAAATTTCCGGCGCGGAAATCGAAATAAATTTCCAAATAAAAAATTCCAGCGTGACAAGCGAAAATAAAATTTCCGAAAATGAAAAAAATTCCGGCGAATCTGCGAAATCAAAAATCGACGAAAATTTTTCCGCCGAAAAAATTCAAAAAATCGAAATTTCCGAAAACGAAAAAAACGAATTTTTCAAGCATCCAGATTTGGACGAAAAATTCATGTTCGAAACTTTCATTCCCGGCGACAACAATATGTACGCTTATCAAGCTTCGATGGCGGCCGCGAAAAATCCCGGCGCGATGTACAGCCCGATTTTGCTTTACGGCGGCTCGGGCTTGGGAAAAACTCATTTGATGGAATCGATTGGAAATTTCATTTACAATGAAAAGCGCGGAAAAATAAAACTTTCGTATTTGAGCGCGGAATCTTTGCTCAACGAATTCACGCTTTCCTTGACGACAAAAACGACGCAAAAATTCAAAAATAAATACAGAAATCTCGACGTTTTTTTATTGGACGACATTCACTTTCTGCAAGGAAAAGACGCACTTCAAGAAGAAGTTTTTTACATCTTCGACGCTTTGAATCAAAAGCATTCGCAAATGGTTTTCACTTGTGACCGACCAATCAGCGAACTCAAAGGAATCACCGAAAGGCTTCGAACGAGATTCAGCAATGGAATCCGAATTGACATGCAGCCGCCGAACTACGAAACTCGAAAAGCGATTCTTTTGAAAAAAATGTCTTTGATGAACAAAAACATTTCCGACGAAATAATCGATTTCATCGCCGCGAACATCGAAAGCAACGTGCGCGACTTGGAAGGCGCTTTTAAAAAAGTCGTCGGCTACGAAGAATTCATGATTGGAACCGGAAAAAAACTCACGCTGGAAATCACGAAGCAACTTTTGCAAGAACAAATCAATTCGAATTTCAGCGGCAACATTTCCATCGAAGCGATTCAAAAAGTCGTGGCGGATTACTACAACATTTCATTTTCAGACATCAAAGGAAAAAAGCAGACGAAAAAAATCGTCTTTCCGCGCCACGTGGCAATTTACATCGCGCGCGAAATCACGGAAAATTCATTCACGGAAATCGGCTCGGAATTCGGCGGCAAAGATCATTCCACGGCGATGACTTCTTACAAAAAAATCGACAGCCTTATAAAAACCGACGCCACGCTCAACAACGCGATAAAATCGATGATAAAAGAAATCAAGTCAAAAAAATTTTAAAATAATATGTACAAAAAAGAAAATTTTGTGCTATAATGGTGATAATATTGTGGAAAACTTTTTAAAATGTGGAAAAGTTGAAAACTTGTGGAAAAAAATTTTGATTTTTCAAAGTTCCAATTCTTTAAACAAAAAAGAATTATTCCACTTTTCAACAAATTCACGCCACTTATTATTACTATTATTAAAATTTATAAATTTAATATATAATGGGAAAAGCGAATTTTTTCGCCGAAAAGTTTTTGATATGAAAAAAATTCAGGCGTTTTGCCAAATTTAGTTTCCGTTGGAAACTTGCATATAAAAAGCCAATCGCGATTTTGAAAACGCATTTGACTTTTTTTAGGAGTTTAAAATGAAATTTCAATTCGACCGAAATTCAATGATCAAGGAAATTTCCATCGCGCAGGAAATCATCGCCAATAAAAGCCCGATTTCAATTCTTTCAAACATTTTGCTCGAAGCGCGTGAAAATACGCTCACGATAAAAGCGTCCGACGCGACCGTGAATTACATCACGAAAATTCCAGTGGAAATTTACGAGGAAGGAACGACGACAATTTACTGCGACAAATTCATGAGAATGCTTTCCACTTCGCCCGCCGGAATGATTGAATTCGATCAAAAAGATATTTTGGTTACGATTCGGCCGGTTTCAAAAAAAGTCAAGTTCCAATTGAAAAGTATCGCCAGCGACAAATTTCCCGAAATCGAGGCGAGCGAAAATGTTCCTTATTTCGAAGTGCCCGCGAAGGAAATCAAAGAAATGATCGCGCAGACTTCGTTCGCCGTGAGCGACGACGGAAACCGACATTTTATGATGGGCGTTTATTTTGAAAAGTCCGACGACAATTTGATTATGGTCGCCACGGACGGTCGCCGACTTTCTTACGAAGCGAAAAATATCGGGCAATGCGTGCCGGATTTTCCTGCGGCGATTGTTCCCACGAAAATCTTGGATTGCGTTCTCAAAAATTGCAGCGACGAAGGAAATATTTCCGTCGCTGTCATCGACAAAATGATTTTCTTCAAATTCGGAAATTACGAATTTTCTTCGCTTTTGTTGGAAGGAGAATTCCCGAATTATCGCCGCGTGATTCCGCAGGATTTGACGCAAAAATTCGAAGTGGAAAAATCCGACTTGGAAGAAGCTTTGAGCCGAATCGGAATCATGGTTGACAAAAATTCTTCGCGCATAATTTTCAAATTGAATCCGGGACAGCTCACGCTCATTTCGCCCGAATCCGACATTGGAAACGCGGACGAGGAAATTCCGTGCCAATACGACGGCGATGAAGTGATGCTCGCATTCAATTTCAAATATATTGAAGAGCCTCTCAAAAAGACGGACGCGAAAAGAATTGCGTTTGATTTCATCGATCCGAACAAAGCCGTGATTTTGCGCACCGAGCCGAAGTCAGATTATTTTCACGTCATAATGACGATGAATCTGAACTAGGAAATTTTTTCGGCGAAAAGCGGAAAAATGAACGCGGCGCTTCGCGCGAATTTCATTCGGATTTTTAACTGTGTTTCTTTCAGTTTCGTTTTATAATTTTCGCAATTTGAAAAACGACAAAATCGATTTGTCGTCGAAGGAAATTTTTTTCGTCGGACAAAACGGTCAAGGAAAAAGCAACATTTTGGAATCGCTTTATTATTGCGCCTACGGAAATTCTTTTCGGACGCACGCCGATTCCGAAATCGTCAAAAACGGCGAAAAAGAATTTTCGGTGCGTTCGCTTTATCAGGAAGATTCCGGCGGAATTCGCAGCGTGAATATTTTTTTCGGCGAAGGCAAAAAGCGCATTGAAAAAAACGGAAAGCAAATCCGCGACAGAAAAGAACTCATAAACACGATGCCTTGCATTTTGTTTTGCCACGACGATTTGAGATTCGTGGAAGGTCAGCCCGCCGACCGCCGTTTTTTTCTCGACCAAAGCCTTTCGATGTACGACGTTCTTTACATTGATTTGTCGCGCCGATACAAACAGGCTTTGAAAAATCGAAACGTTTTGATTAAAGAAAAAAAATCTTCGATGATTGAAATGTACGACATTCAACTCGCGCAAAATGGACTTGAAATTCAAAAGCAGCGAAAATTGGCTTTGTTCAAATTCAACGAAATTTTCACGCGACTTTACGAGCAAGTTGCGGAAATCGACGGCGTTTCAATTTCCTATGAACCTTCGTGGAAAGAAATCGAAGAAAATTTTTCAAGCCGCATTCCGAACGAAAATGAAATTCTTGATTTGATGAAAAAAAATCGCGAGCGAGATTTTTTGATGGGAACGACATTGAGCGGACCTCACCGCGACAAAATTCAATTTTTGAGAAATGGAAAAAATTTTGTTCCGGTCGCGTCGATGGGACAACGCCGCCTCATCGCGCTTTTGCTTCGAGTGAGTCAGGCGGTTTTTTACAGCCAAGCAATCAAGGAAAAGCCCGTGCTTTTGATGGACGATGTTTTGCTCGAACTTGATCCCGAAAAACGCCAAAAGATAACTTCGCTTTTGCCGGAATACGAACAACTTTTTTGCACATTTTTGCCGGGCGAACCTTACGAACGATACAAGCGTTCCACCACGAAAATTTTTCATGTGGAAAAAGGCGAATGGAATGAAATTGAAAAATGAAAAATTCAGGAAAATAAAATGAATGAAAATAATTTTATTTCAGGCGCGGAAATTGTTTCGGCGTTTTTTGAAAATATCGAAAAACAGAAACTCGAAAGCAATTCGAAAATTCTTACCGCCTGGAAAAAAACCGTGCAGAAAATTTCCGGAAACGGCGTGCAACTTTTCGACCACAGCCGCGTGGTGGATTTTAAAAACGGAATTCTTCTCGTGGAAACCGACCATCCCGCGTGGAGCCAAATGTTGCAGTTTCACAAAAAATTTATTCTTACTGGGATGAATCGAATTTGCGCTGATGCCAAAATTGAATCGCTTGCGTTTCGCGTGCGCGGAAGCAACGCAGTTTTGGCGGATTCGGGCAAAAAAATTGCCGCCGCAGAAATGAAAAAATATTCCGAAAAACTCGCCGCCGAAGAAAAAATTCTTTCGGAAAAAGGATTTTTTGGAAAAGAAAAAAATTTCGCCGAAAACGAAAATTCAAAAAATGACGAAGATTTGCCAGAAAATTTAAAAGAAATTTTTGCAAGAATGAAATCAGGAAGAAAATGAAAATGCACGCGCGATTTTTCAAAAACGTGCGGTTTTTGGAAAAAGTGAAATTTTTCGCAGGTCTTTTCACAAAGCAAATTTTTCAGTATAATGATTTAAATTGGCGGCGCGGTTTTGCGCGCGCATTTTAGGAAAAATTTATGAACGATCCTTTTTCACAATTGCTTCCGAGCACTTTTCATTTTTATTATTTGCATACGACGCAACTTGTTTTGTTGCTTGGCATCGTTATGTTTTTTGGCGCGCTTGGCGGACGCATTTTCAAAAAATTGAAGATTCCGCAAGTCGTCGGCTACATCGTCATCGGAATTATCATCGGCTCTTCCGGCTTGCAGATTTTGGGAAAAAACACGATTGAAGCCTTGAATCCGGTGAGCACAGTCGCGCTTTCGATGATTGGATTTTTGGTCGGCGGCGAGTTAAAATTGAACGTTGTAAAAAAATATGGAAAGCAATTTTTGGGAATTCTTTTGTTCGAAGCAATCACGCCTTTTTTCATCGTGGGCGGAATAATTTTCGCCGTCACGCTTGGCGTCACGAAAAATTTGAATTTGGCGATTTCGCTCGGCTTGATTTTGGGCGCGATTTGTTCTGCCACCGCGCCCGCCGCCACCACCGACGTTTTGGCGGAATACAGAACGCGCGGGCCGCTCACGACGATTGTCTATGGAATTGTCGCGATGGACGATGCCGTCGCGCTGATTTTGTACGCAGTGGCGAACACGATTTCCGCTCCGCTTTTGGATGGAAATTCCGTTTCTTTCGGAATGCAATTGCTGATGATTGCGAAAGAAATTTTCGGCTCGATTTTGCTGGGCGGCGTTTTCGGAATTCTTTTGGGAACGATAATTCGCAACATCATGACCGAAGAAGGAAGAATTCTTTCGTTCGCGCTTGGAAGCCTTTTTTTGTGCACGGGAATTTCGATGACGTTGAATTTGGACAACATTCTTTGCGCGATGTCGCTCGGATTTTTTATGGTGAATTTCGCGCCGAAAAAAACTTTGCCGGTTTTCAAACTCGTGGAAAAATTCACGCCGCCAGTTTACGTTTTGTTTTTCGTGCTCGTCGGCGCAAAGCTTGACATTTGGATTATCACGCCGTATTTGGGATTGCTCGCGATAATTTATGTTCTCGGCAGAACTTTCGGAAAAGCGCTCGGCTCGATGCTAGGCGCGCTCGTCACGAAAGCGCCGGACACTGTGCGAAAATATTTGCCGTTCTGCTTGCTTTCGCAGGCGGGAGTGGCGATCGGACTTTCGATTGCGGCGGGCAACGATTTTCCGAATTCAGTCGGTCCGCAAATTCTTTTGATAATCACGGCGACTACATTTATCGTTCAGCTCGTGGGACCGATTTTTGTAAAGTACGGCGTTACAAAAGCGGGCGAAGTGGGACTCAATGTCACGGAAGACGACATCAAGAAAAATTCCAAATTGAAAGACGTGACTTGGGGCGCGGAAAAAATTTGTTGCGCGACTTCTCCGGCAATCGTTTTGGAGACGGATACAATCAGCTCGATTTTGGATTTGTTCAGCCGCCACAACAATTTGAATTATGCCGTAAAATCCGCCGACGGAAATTTGGTCGGCGTGATTTCGCTCGAGCAAATAAAGGAGACGCTCCAAATCGGCGAGATGGCGGAAAGCATTTTGGCAATGGACATAATGGATTCGCCGTTCGTGACTTGTTCGCCGGAGGACAGCTTGCCCGAAGCCTACAAAATGTTCGATGAATATGACACGGAATCCATTCCGATTGTCAGCGACGACGGCGAAATGCTTGGCGTCGCCGAAAAGCCGACGCTCGACCATTATGTTCATACGCGCATATTTGAATTGCACAGAAAACTCGAAAAACTCGGATGAGGCGAGCGGGCGAAATCAAGCATCTTGGAAATTGAAATTTCTTTGACGCTTGATTTTATTCAGAAAAATGAATTTCATTTTTCGTGAAATTTTAGTATATTTATATAAAGTGGAAATTTGAATTTCGACACAGGAGATTTTTATGGAAGAACTTGAAGCGAAAGTAAAAGAAGCGTTGGAAGCGTTCCGGCCGCAATTGCAGGCGGACGGCGGCGACATGGAATTCATTTCGATTGACGAAGAAAAGCGCGTCCATTTAAAATTGCTCGGCGCGTGCGGTTCGTGCCCGATGGCGACAATGACGCTGAAAATGGGCGTGGAGCAATATTTGAAGGACGCTTGTCCCGAAGTGAGCGAAGTGGTGAACGACACGCCGATGCCCGACTATGAATTTTAATTTTGAATTCTAACTTTGAATTTTTGGAATTGAGATTCAATTTAAAATGGCTCTCAATTGAATTTTGAAAAAAGGAATTTTAAATGAAAATTGAAAAAGATAAAATCGTCGCCATTGAATATTCGCTCAAAGACGCGGAAGGAAATGTCATCGATTCTTCGGCGAATTCTGGAAGTCCGCTTGAATATTTGCACGGCCACGGAAATTTGATTCCCGGGCTTGAAAAAATTTTGGAAGGAAAAAATCCCGGAGAAAAATTCAGCGCGGTCATTCCGCCTTCGGAAGGCTACGGCGAAGTGAATCCGCAGCTCGTGGTCGAAGTGCCGCGCGCCCAATTCGACGTGGACGGTGAAATAAAAGTTGGAATGCAATTTTACGCGCAGTCGAACGCCGGCCCTGTGATGGTTCGCGTTTCAAAAATTTCCGACGACAAAATCACGATTGACGGCAATCACGATCTCGCGGGCAAGACGCTTTATTTTGACGTGGAAGTAAAATCCGTTTCCGATGCGAGCGCGGAACAAATCGAAGCCGGCTCGGTTTATCTCGGCGGATGCGGCGGCGGTTGTTCGTGCGGAGGAGGCTGTGGCGGAACTTGCGGCGAAGGCGAAGGTTGCGCGGGCGGATGCGGCAGTGGCTGCGGAAATTGCGGAAGCTGATTCAGGCGTGATTTTTTTAACGCCGAATTTTAAAATTCGCTTTTCGCATTTCGATTTTTTGTTTCAAGTCCGAGCGCGGCGAGAATTTTTTTCATATTGATTTCTTTCGAAGCGTCTTCCATTTGCACGATTACGTCGGCGATTTCTTTGTAGCGAGCATTTCGCCGCGTAAAAAAATCGTGAAAAATTTCGCGCACGTCTTTTTCCGTGCGCGGATTTTTGTCTGCGATGTACGCCGGCAAATTCCGAATCGGGCTTGTCGAAAAATCCGCTTCATTCACGATGCGGTCGGCGGCGGTGTTTTCGTTCGCCTGCAAAAAAATTATCATGCCGAAACTTTTTAAAATTTCCAAGGCATTTTGGTTTTCGCAAATTCCGCCGCCAGTCGCCACGACGAACGAAGGCTTTTCGCGCGTTTCCGATTGCGCGGCTTTGTCGCGAATTTCCTGCGATGATTTTTGATTTTGCGTTTCGAAAAATTCGGCGAGTTTTTGGCAAACGTTTTTTTCCGCTTCCATAAATTTTTCTTTTCCGAATTTCGCGTAAATTTCCCGAGGCGAAATTCCTTCGTGCTTTTGAATCAAATCGTCCGTGTCAAAAAATTCCAATTCGAGCTGCGAGGCAATTATTTTTCCCTGCGTGCTTTTTCCGCAATGTTTTATTCCGACAAAAATTAACGCGCGTCCAAAATTTTCCGTCTGCATTTTCATTTCCAACTTTTGAAATTATATCGATTTTTATTGCAAAAGTCCACAGTTTGCGTTATCCTATGAATATGAATTTGAATGTTTACGCGCCGATGCTTTTGTGCCTTGTTCCGCTCATTTCGACTTTTCTTTTGCTCGCGATTCTCGTTCCGGAAATTTCTGTGCCGCGAGAATTTCTTGCCGTGCTCGCAGGACTTCTCGCGTTCGTTCCGATTGTGATTTTGCAATTTTTATTTTTGAGCGGACGGCGAGAAATGTTCATGCGCTCGAATATTTTTTTGAGCATAATTCATTCGCTGATTTTTTTCGGGCTGATTGAAGAAGGCGTGAAAACCGCCGCGCTTCTGGTCTTGAAAGCGCGCGGCGAAAGTTTGAGAAATTTTTTCGCATATTCGATTTTGGCTGGAATGGCTTTGGGCTGCTTTGAATCCGTCGTTTATCTTTTGACGGCTTTGGGAACGCGGCCGCAAGTTTCGCCGGATTTTTTGCAAATGATTTTTTTGCGGATGACAAGCGCGCTCGTGATTCACACGCTGTGCGCCGGGCTTGGCGGACTTTGCATTTTTCACAGCAAAAATATTCGGCGGAATTTTTCTCCGCTTTTCTTCGCGATTTTCATTCACGGAATTTATGATTTTTTTGCGGCGTTCAATTCGCCTTTAAAATATTTTTCTGTGGCGGTGATTTTGCTCGCGGTTTTAGAATGCAGAATTTTTTATTTGCGCACGCGGGAAAATCTTGTTTCGGAAAAATCTTCCGCATCGAAAATTTCCGATTCGGAAAAGACGATTGAAATTCCGAAAAGTCCTGCTTTGGTGATTTCGGTGAAAGGCGAAAAAAAATCACAGTCGCAAATTCAAAAAAATCAAATGGAGGAAAAAATGTTCTTTGGAAAAAATGCCGAGGACGGCGCGGAGGATTTTGAAAAAATTCAGGCGGAGGCAGAAGCGGCGATAAAGGCGGAGGAAAGCAAAAAGTCCGTTTCGAAAAAATCCGCGAAGCCGAAAAACGATTCTGAAAAAACTGTCGTGAAAAATTCCGTGGTAAAAAAATCTGTCGGAAAAACTGCCGCGAAAAAAATTTCGGAAAAGACGATTGAGAAAAAGTCTGTGGAAAAAAATTCTGCAAAAAAAGATTCCGCAAAACTTGCGGCGAAATCGTCGTCATCAAAAATTTCTGCGGCAAAATCGAAATCCTCTTCCGAAAAAAAATCGCCGCAGGAAAAAATTTCTTCAAAGAAAATTTCCGCTGAAAAAACGGCGGTTGTGAAGAAATCAAATTCCGGGAAAAAAACTGCGGGCGCGGCTACGAAAAAATCAAAGTAACCGCGAGTTTTGTTTTTCAAAGTTCGCGCGTTTTAAAAAGTTTGAAAGTTGTTCTCGCAACGAATTGAACGAAGTGGCGCGAAATTTCCGCCGCACTTTTTTTGAATTTTTATGGAGTGAAAAAATAATGGCGAATGGAATTGAAGATTTGCAGGAAAAAAATAAAAATCGTCCGACCGCGCTTTCGAAAAACCAGTTCACGCAATGGAAAAATTTTCAGGGGCGCGAGGACGCGGAAATGCTGGAAGAAAAATCTTCGCGCTGGAACGCACAAAAGGCAGCGCGCTCTCGCCGCGAATATGACGCTTGGCGCGACGAGTGAAAATTTAAAAAATCCGATTGCGCTATTGACAAGTTTTTCATAAACCGTTATTATGTTCAAACACGACGCAGGGTGGAGCAGTTGGAAGCTCGTCGGGCTCATAACCCGAAGGCCGGGGGTTCAAGTCCCTCCCCTGCTAAATCTTTTAAAAATTGCGCTTGATTTTCTGTAAATTTTTTTGACGCTTTTCATTTTCAAAATTTTGTTCGCCTGAATTTTCCAAACGGAATATTGTCTTTCACGCAAAATTATGATACAATAATTCTTATGAGCAAGACTTCTGTAAAAAAAGTGGGCATTCTCACTAGCGGTGGCGATGCCCCGGGATTGAACGCGGCCATTCGCGGAGTTTGTCGCGCTGGCATGATTCATTATGGGATGGAATTCGTCGGAATCAAAAACGGCTATCGCGGGCTGGTGCAAGGAAATTTCGTGCCGCTCACTTCAAAAGATTTGTCGGGAATTTTGACGCTTGGCGGAACGCTTTTGGGAACGAGCCGCGAAAAGCCTTTCAAGGCAAAAGAGCCGAACGCCGAAACTGGCCTTATGCCTGTAGAGGCAATCAAAAAGAATTACAAAAAAATGGGATTGGACGCGCTCGTTTGTTTGGGCGGAAACGGCACGAACACCACGGCGAGCCTTCTTTCCGACGAAGGGCTGAACGTGATTGGACTTCCCAAAACAATTGACAACGACATCGTTTTTACTGACATGACGTTCGGCTTCCACACCGCGCTCGATGTTGCCACTGAAGCCATCGACAGAATTCACACCACCGCGCACAGCCACAGCCGAATTATGGTCATCGAAGTGATGGGACACAAGGCGGGCTGGCTCGGACTTTATTCCGGAATCGCTGGCGGCGGCGACGTGATTCTTCTTCCCGAAATTCCTTACGACATCGAAAAAGTGGCGGAAAGCGTGATGGCTCGAAAAGAGGCCGGCAAGGAATTTTCCATTGTGATTGTTGCGGAAGGCGCGCTTTCAAAAAAAGAAGCCAAACTCGAAAAAAAGGCTTTCAAAAAACGCCGAGCCGAAATGCCTTATTCCATCGCGTATCGCGTGGCGCAAGAATTGGAAGAAGCTACAAAATTGGAATCGCGCGTGACGGTTTTGGGATATTTGCAGCGCGGCGGAACGCCTTCGCCTTACGATCGTGTTTTGGCGAGTCAATACGGAGTGGCGGCCGCGGATTTTTTGGCGAAAGAAAAATTCGGAAATTTGGTCGCGCTTCAAAACAACAAAATTGTCGCCGTTCCGCTCAAAGACGTGGCGGGCAAAGTAAAAAACGTTCCGCTTGATCATCCGATGCTTTTGGCGGGCCGCAACTTGGGAACTTCTTTTGGCGACTGAAAATTTCAAATGCCGATTTTGCGCCGAATGTTCTGGGCTGGCTTGTTCCGACGAGCTTCCCGGAATGGGCGGAGTTTTCGGCGGAAAAAACAACGTTCTCAATTGCGCCGCTTGGAAAAAAATTTTTTCCGAATTGAATCAATCTCAAATTCAAAATGCCGAATCAAAATTGAAAGAAGCGGGCGCGAAATTTTTCCGACTCGCGCCGATTACCGGAGCCGTGGAAAATATCGGCTGGCGTGACGAAGAAAGTTTTTACGCGCCGTTCATAAAATCTTGCGCCGAAGCGAAAATCGATCTTGCCATTGGCGACGGCGTTCCCGACCAAAAATTGCTTTTCGGAATAAACGCCGTTCGTGCGCTCGCGCCGCAAAAGGCGGCGGTTTTTCTCAAGCCGTATCCGCAAGAAAAATTGTTCGAGAGAATCGAATGGGCGGCGGATGTCGCGGAATTTTTCGGAGTTGACATCGACGCGTACAACATCGCCACGATGCGCGGCAAAGCGCATCTTGAAAAAAAATCCGCGACGCATTTGCGCAAATTGCGACGCGCAGCGAAAGTTCCGTTCGTCGTAAAAGGCATTTTCACAAAAGACGATTTGCGTTTGGTGGAGGAATTGCGGCCGGACGTCGCGCTCGTTTCAAATCACGGCGGGCGCGTGGAAACCGAAATCGGAAGCACGGCGGAATTCCTGCAAAACAATTTTGCTTTTTTGAAAAAGCATTGCGGGCAAGTTTGGATTGACGGCGGAATCCGCACGAAGCAAGACGCGATCGCGGCGGCGGCATTGGGCGCGGAGCATATCCTGCTTGGCCGCCCGCTGATTTCGGCGTTTTGCAAAGGCGGCGAACAAAGCGTAAAAAATTTTTGCGACTCGCTTTTTTAAATGCCAAAGAAACGCGCCAAAAATCATTTTCGCAGAATTCACTTTTCTTGCAAAATTTCATCCGTCGTCATCAATTGCACATGCAACGGCGAAAGTCCTTCCAAAGTCAATTCGGCGGCGCGTTCCTTTTCTTCGTTCAAGCCCGAAACTGCGTCGGTAACATAGACGGTGTAAATGCCCGCGTCAATCAAATCGAACGCAGTGAAAAGCACGCAACATTCCGCCACGACGCCCGTGACAAAAACTCTTCGCGCGTTTTTGCATGCCGCCAAAACTTGCTCGTTTTTCAGCGAAGAATATTTGCTTTTTTGGACGACAGGAAATTTTTTCGCAAGCGGCTCGAGTTCCGGCACAAGCGCGTTCGACCAAGCGTCGCCATTCACGGCGGCGTTTTCAATGTTGTAATTTTTCCAAACTCCGAGCGCGTTTTCATCCGCAATGAATTTCGTGAGAAGCACTTCGTCGAATTTTTCGCTTTGCGCCAAACGCAAAATGTTTTTCGCCGCGCCCGCCGTGTCGCGACATTCCCATTTCGCGCCGCGCGTGTAGACATTTTGCATGTCGATAATCAAAAGCAAGTCGCCTTTCATTTTTTGTATAAATCCGATTTTATCGATTTTTTATCGACGAGAATTTTCAAAGGCCGGTGCCTTCGTCAATTCCCATCATTATGTTCATACACTGGACGGCCGCGCCGCTTGCGCCCTTGCCCAAGTTGTCGAACCGCGCGCAAAGGCAAATGCGTTCGTCATTGCCGAAAACGAAAATCTGCATTTCGTTCGTGTCGCGCAAAGTGTTGGCGGGAATTGTCGAGCCTATCAGGACGCCTTCTCCGTTCGGCGGCGCGACTTTTACGAAGCGACAATTTTCGTAATGCGCAGCCAGTTCGTCCCGCAAATTTTTCACATCGATTTTTTTTGCGAGCAGACGAGAATGAAGCGGAACTGTGACGCTCATTCCGTTGAAGTAATCGCAAATGTACGGATTGAAAATCGGCTCGTATGAAAGCTGCGCGATTTTTTTCATTTCTGGCAAATGCTTGTGTTCTTGCGTGAGCGCGTATTCCCTCGGAGATTCCAATTCAAAATTGCGATTGGAATCTTCGTATTGCGCGATGGCTTTTTTTCCGGCTCCGCTATAGCCCGAAACCGCGTGGCAAACCACTGGATAATCCGCCGAAATGATTCCGCGCTGAACAAGCGGATAAACCAACGCGACGAATCCGCTTGCGTAGCAGCCGGGAACTGCGACGCGTTTTGAGGAAATTATTTTTTTGCGGAATTCCGCGCCCAATTCCGGAAAGCCATACGCCCAGTCGGGATTCGTTCTGTGCGCCGTGGAAGCGTCGATGATTTTCGTTTCGGGATTCGTACAAAGTGCGACGGCTTGAATAGCGGCCGCATCGGGCAGGCACAAAAAAGTAAAGTCCGAGGCGTTTATGCATTCGGCGCGCGCGGCATCGTCCTTGCGTTTTTCTTCGTCAATCAAAATCAATTCGATGTCGCTGCGATTTTTGAATCGCTCGAAAATCTTGAGGCCGGTAGTTCCTTCTTTTCCGTCAATGAAAACTTTGTACATAAATTCAAGTATAGAATATATTTTAAAAGAATGCAACTGGCGGAGTTTGCGCAAGCGGACTGTAAAATATGCTAGTTTTTGCATTGCAAAAACTAGATAGCATGGCGAAGCCTGCGATGCAAGCCGTAGGCTTTTCCCTACAGAGATTATTGGAAAATGACAAAGATTTCCTCTAGTCAAACTTCCGAAAATTTGCTACAATATGCTTTTAGTATGCCTTTGAATAAAAATATCCACAAAGTTATGGTAATCGGCTCGGGTCCGATTGTGATTGGTCAGGCGGCGGAATTTGACTACGCCGGAACTCAGGCTTGCAAGGCGCTCAAGGAGCAAGGACTGGAAGTGGTCCTTGTCAATTCAAATCCTGCCACATTGATGACGGATCATTCGATGGCGGACGCAATTTACATTGAGCCGCTCATTCCCGAAGTTATCGAGCGAATTATTCTGAAAGAAAAACCCGATTCCCTTTTGTCAACTTTGGGCGGACAGACCGGCCTCACGCTTTCGATGGAATTGGCGAAAAGCGGATTTTTGGAAAAAAACGGCGTGCGGCTTTTGGGCGCGGTTCCCGAAACGATTGACAAAGCCGAAGACCGCCAAATGTTCAAGGACACGATGCTTTCGATTGGCGAGCCGTGCATTCCTTCGAAGGTCGTCACAAATTACGAGGACGCGGAAGAATTCGTCAAAAACGAAATCGGATTTCCCGCGATAATTCGCCCCGCGTTCACGCTCGGCGGCACGGGTGGCGGCATCTGCTACAATGAATCCGATTTGAACGAAATTGCGCACAACGGCTTGCACCGTTCGCCCATCCATCAGATTCTCGTGGAAAAATGCATTTCGGGCTGGAAGGAAATCGAATTTGAAGTGATGCGCGATTCGGCGGGAAATGTAATCACGGTTTGTTCGATGGAAAATTTCGATCCCGTGGGCGTGCATACTGGAGATTCGATTGTGATTGCGCCGGCGGTGACGCTTTCCGACAAAGAATATCAAATGCTGCGGACGGCGGCTCTCAACATAATTTCCGCGCTGAAAATTGAAGGCGGCTGCAACTGCCAGTTCGCGCTGAATCCTGAAAGTTTTGAATACGCCGTAATCGAAGTGAATCCGCGCGTTTCGCGTTCTTCCGCGCTGGCTTCCAAAGCCACTGGCTATCCGATTGCGAAAGTGGCGGCTTTGATTGCGATTGGCTACACTCTCGACGAAATTCAGAATTTCGTCACGAAAAAAACGGCGGCTTGCTTCGAGCCGGTTTTGGATTACGTCGTCGTCAAATTCCCGAAATTTCCTTTCGACAAATTTGTTTACGCCGCGCGAAAATTGGGAACGCAGATGAAAGCTACGGGCGAAGTGATGGCGATCGGGCGCACGTTCGAGGAAGCTTTGATGAAAGCCGTTCGCGGTGCAGAAATCGGGGCGGCTTCGCTCGACTTACCGGCGTTCGCTGCGGAAAGCGACGACAAAATCCGCGAGCGCGTGGGCGAGTGCACCGACCAAAGGCTTTTCGCGATTTTCCAGGCGCTCAAGCGAAAAATTATGAGCGTGGCGCAAATCCATCAAGTCACGATGATTGACGAATGGTTTTTGGAAAAGCTGAATCTTCTCGTGGCGATGGAAGAAAATTTCGGCGCGGTGAAAAACGGCGCGCGCGACTTCACGCAAGAATTTTATCTTGAGGCGAAACGGCTCGGCTATCCCGACACGGTTATCGAAAATTTGACGGGAAAGAAAATCGTGGGTGCGAGCGGAAATCTTGCCGAGGAAAATTCGGCGCGGGAAATTCTCGCGGAATTTTCTGCCGGAAAAAAATCCGACAAAGTGGCGCACATTCCGCATTCCTACAAAATGGTTGACACTTGCGCGGGCGAATTCAACGCGGAGACTCCGTATTTTTACGGCGGCTTCGGCGAGGAAAACGAAGCGGCGGCATTTTTGAAAGAATTGCACGGAAGGAATGAAAATTCGAGCGCGGATTTGCGCGATGGAAATTCGTCAAGTTCGCGCGGCACGATTGTCGTTCTTGGCTCAGGCCCGATTCGGATTGGGCAAGGAATCGAATTCGACTATGCTTCAGTTCAATGCGTTTGGTCGCTCAAAAAACTTGGCTACGAAGTCGCGATTATCAACAACAATCCCGAAACGGTTTCCACGGATTTTGACACGGCGGACAGGCTTTATTTCGAGCCGCTCACTCCCGAAGATGTGATGGGCGTGATTGCGACGGAAAGGCCGCTCGGCGTGGTCGTGGCGTTCGGCGGCGGAACCGCAATTAAACTTGCGAACTTTTTGGATTCGCAGGGAATCCGCATTTTGGGAACGAGCGCGGATGCAATCGACTTGGCGGAAGATCGCGAGCGTTTCGACGAGCTTTGCGAAAGACTCGGCATCAAGCGTCCGAAAGGTCTTACCGTCCTCACGCTGGACGAGGCTTTGGACGCGACGGCAAAATTGGGCTATCCCGTTTTGCTGCGGCCGAGTTATGTTTTGGGCGGACAAAATATGATCGTCGCTTTCAATGACGACGACGTTCGCGAATATATGAAAATCATTTTGTCGCACGGAATTGAAAATCCAATTTTGATTGACCAATATATGATGGGAATCGAGCTGGAAGTGGACGGCATTTGCGACGGCGAGGACGTGCTCATTCCGGGAATCATGGAACACATCGAGCGCACTGGAATTCATTCGGGCGATTCGATCGCGGTTTATCCGAGTTGGAATTTGAACGACGTTCTCCGCGAAAAAATCGTAAAGCAGTCGCAGGATTTGGCGCTCAAACTCGGCACGAAAGGTTTGGTGAACATTCAGTATTTGATTTACAATAACGACCTTTACATAATCGAAGTGAATCCGCGCTCAAGCCGAACAGTTCCGTATATCAGCAAAGTGACCGGCGTTCCGATGGTGGAATTGGCGACGCGCGCGATGCTCGGCGAAAAAATCCGCGACATGGGATACGGCACCGGCCTTTACAAAATTCCGCCGTATTTCGCGGTGAAAGTTCCCGTGTTCAGCTTTGAAAAATTGATGGACGTGGACACGCATCTCGGCCCTGAAATGAAATCCACGGGCGAAGTTTTGGGAATCGCGAACACGATGGAAGAAGCGTTGTTCAAAGGCTTGATTGGCGCGGGCTACAATATGAAACGTTCGGGCGGAGTTTTGTTCAGCGTGCGAAAAACCGATCGCTACGAATTGCCGGAATTGGCGCGAAAATTTTACGACATGGGATTCAAGCTTTTCGCTACCGAAGGCAACGCCCAGACTTTGCGCGACTTTGGAATGGAAGTGGAAGTCGTCAACAAAATCAGCGAAAATCCCGACGACAATATTTTGAATTTGCTGGATTCCGGAAAAGTGGACTACATAATTTCCACTTCGGCGAAAGGCCGCGATCCTCGCGCCGACTCGGTGAAAATGCGCCGCCATGCCGTGGAGCGCGACATTCCTTGTCTCACTTCGCTTGACACGGCGAACGCGCTCGCGAATTGTCTCAAGTCGAAATATTCGGCGGAAAATGTCGAGCTTGTGAACATCAACACTTTGCGCACGAAAAAGCAGAAAATCAAATTCACGAAAATGGATTCCACGGGAAACGATTTCATCGTCATCAACGCGATCGAACAGGCGGTGAACAATCCTTCGGGGCTTGCCGTGCGTTTGTGCGACAGACGCGCTGGAGGAATCGGCGCGGACAGTTTGGTTTTGATTGAATCGTCGGATTTGGCGGACGCGAAAATGCGATTTTTCAATCTTGACGGAACGGAAGGAAAAATGGCTGGCAACGCCATTCGCTGCGTGGGAAAATATTTGTACGACAACAACATCAAAGGCATTCAGGAAAAGCACGGCAAAAAAAGCGACGCCACGGAAACGATTACGATTGAAACGGAAAGCGGCGTGAAAACTTTGGTGCTTTACAAGCAGGACGGAAAAGTTACGTCCGTCACTGTCGATATGGGTCGCCCGACTTTCGAAAGCCAGTCGCTTCCCACGACTTTGAAAGAAAGCGACGTGCCGATTTCCGAAATGAACAAAGAGAACGCCTCGCTTTTGCCAAAACGCGCCGTTTTGAACGCGCCGCTTTTGGTGGACGGAATTCAGCACAATGTGACGTGCGTGGGCGTGGGAAATCCGCATTGCGTCGTGTTCAGCAAATTCGTGGACAAAGAGTCGCTCGAAACGCTCGGCCCGCTTTTTGAAAATCACGCGGCGTTCCCGAATCGCACGAACACGGAATTCGTGCGCGTGGCAGGCCCGAACGAACTCAAAATGCGGACGTGGGAACGCGGCAACGGCGAAACTTGCGCTTGCGGAACAGGAGCGTGCGCGGCGGCGATCGCGGCGGTGCTCAACGGATTCTGCCCGATAAATCAAAACATCACGGTGAGAGTGCGCGGCGGAAATTTGATTGTCAAATACACTGGCGAAACGGTTTTCCTTTCGGGCGGAACTCAGTCATGCTTTGACGGCGAAGTTGAAATTTAGGCGATGCTTGAACGATGATTTTTAAAAGAACGCGCCGAGCAAGCGCGAAAGTTTTTTTTCTTGCAGCATTTTTTCTCCTCGCGCTCGGCGGATGCCGTTCCACGAAATTTGCCGATGACCAAACGCAAATTCTTTCCGACGGCCTTGAGATAAATGCGCAAGACGAAGTTTTTAAAATCTACGATGTGGATTTTAAAGACGAATTTCACGAAGGCGAAAAATTCATTTTCCTGCGCTTGTATTTTCCGAGTTACAAAAACAAGTTGAGCGGCGTGAACATTTTGAAAGGGCTGATTACTTCGATTGATCCGACGGACGAAAAAGTCAGCCACACTGCGATTGGCTTCGACTTGCACGACAGTTTTTACGGGCTCACTCGCTACAAGCCGCAGCATTTGAAATTGGAATCGTGCCTTGACACGCAAACGAACAAATATATGAAAATGTGCGACAAGTACAAATCTTTGCAAATGACGCTCGCCATAAAAGTTTCCGCGCAAGAATATGAAGCCGTGCAGAAATTTTTGGAACACGACTACGCCGAGGCGAAAGTGAAATATTCCATTCCGAAAAATCTGCCGGTGGGACTTTGGGGACTCAAGCGAAAAAATCAAAAAACTGCGCAGGCGAGAGAATTCGGCGGAATGCCTTCCAAAAAAGGATACGTCGATCCGGCGGGCGAAAAAAAATTGGAATTCGTGTGCTCGTCGTATTTGGCTTATGTTTTGGCGAGCACCGTTCAAGGCGTGCGCGATTTTTTCATCGAAAATCAAATCGACTACAATTATGTCATTCCCACCGACTTGATTTTTTTTCCGGGCGCGCAAAAACTTTTCGTTTCCACGTGGGCGGACTACGAAATCGCGGCCGAGGAATTCGTAAAATCCCAGCCGCTTTTCGCGGAATATTTTTCAGAATAAAAGGCACCTCGAAAAATTTTTTGGGAATTTTTGCGAATGTGCCTACGAGTTCTAAATCGCTATAATAGCGCGACTTAGAACGTCGCATTTTCAAAGTTACATCTAAAAATTATCGATATTCGTATTCAAAGTCGGATTGGTCGATCATTTCGTTTACGGTCGTTCCGAATTTTTGCGCCACGTTGTACGTCGTGGATTTTACGCAATTTTTGTTTTCGTCGTACTTGTAGAAAATTCTCGTTCGGCGTTTTCCGTCCGCGCCGTAAACCGTGTATTCATTTACGGTGAAATCTTCGTTGTAGGAAAAAACTTCGCGTTCTGTCAAATCGTCGAAAACATTGAACGAGGCGATTTCCAAAAGATTTCCGCTGCTGTCGTATTTGTAAATTTTCCGAGAATCAAGTTGGCCGTTTGAAAAATACGAGCAGCATTCTTCCAGCAAATTTGCGTCGGAATATTTGAACGTGTTTTTCCAAATCAATTCGCCTTTTGAATTGTAATAAATTTCTTCGACAGGATTTGCGCCTTCGTTTTTGTAGACGGACTTTCCAGTCAAATTGTCTTTCGCGTCGTATTCGCTGTCTTCCGCCTTGATTCCATTTTCATCGAACGAAGTGATGATTTTCCAAAAAATGTTTCCTTTGTCGTCGTAGCAAATTTGCGAAAAAAGATTTCCGTCGTCGTTGTAGGCGTATTCGACTCTGTTGACGATTTGTCCCGCCGCGTTGAATTCGCTCGAGCGGATTTCCAAGCCGTCGTCATTGAATTCATGAAAATATTTTGCTTCGGGCGTTCTGTAGTAGTCGCCGAATTTCGTCGTGATTTCAAAATTGGTTTCCGTGTAATTTTTCACATTTCCGAACGGCCTCGGCAAAAAGAACGACGAAGCGTCGTCGGCGAAAGCGCAAAAGGCGATTGCGAAAAGAATCGCGCCAGATAAAATTTTTTTCATAAACACTCCTAAATATAAAAAGCCAAGAGCAAAATATCAATTTTGCGATTGGCTTTTTTAGCGCGCGCGTTAAGCAATTTATTGCGATGCGCACGTTAAATACGCAAGTTTGTGCGAAAGCGCGAACTTGACATGGCAAAAAGTTGACGCCATTTCAGGCGACTTTTTGGCATACTCCTAAATGTAAAAAGCCAAGAGCGATTTCGGCTAAAAATTTTGTCATTATTATTATCGTCAAAATGCGAATTTTTTCAAGGGAAAATTTGCATTTCAAATAAATTAAATGAAAAAAATTACCGATAAAATTTTTATGGACGGCGAGCAGGAATCTTCAAAAAATTTCATTTCGATAAACGAATGCAGAATTGAAAACGTGCGCGGAACTTTGCTCGAAAATGTTTCGTGGAAAATGCGCTCGGGCGAAGCGTGGCTTGTCATCGGCGCGAACGGAAGTGGCAAGGCGAGTTTTTTGAACGCGCTCGCGGGCGAAGGCGCGCGATTTGTTCCGAACAAGGACGGCGCGCTTTTTTCGAATGTTTTTGAAAATTTCGTGGAAATCGTTTCGCTCGAAAAAGCCGCCGCGCTGATTGAAGAAGAACGCGCGAACGACGAAAGCGAATATGTGGAAGGCGGCGTTGATCACGGAAGGACGGCGCGAGTTTTTTTGTGCGAAGGAATTTTTGGCAAAAAAATTCGGCGGCAAAAAAACGGCGAATTTGAAATTCCTGAAGAAGCCGCGCATTTGGAAAATTTTCCCGAAGTGAAACTTTGCGGCATCGAAAATATTTTGGATCGCGGACTGAAATATCTTTCTACCGGCGAAATTCGAAGGACGCTTTTGTGCCGCGCGCTTTTGGGAAAAAAACTGCTTTTGATTTTGAGCGATCCTTTTGCGGGGCTGGACGCGCAGAGCCGGAAAATCCTTCTTGATTTTTTTGACGGCATCGCCACGCGGCAATCGAAAAATTCTTTTGAAGTCAACGGAAGTTTTCCGCGAATAATTTTGTCGATGGAACGCTTCAATGAAATTCCCGAATCGATAAATCGCGTTTTGGAATTTTCAAAAAATGCAATTTCATTTTGCGGAAGCCGCTCCGAATACGAAAAGATTTTCGCGCAGCGTCAAAATGAGAATTCCGATTTTCGCGAAAAAAGCAAAATCGAATTCAAGGAAACGATTCAAAATCTTGTCTCCGAAAATTCCGCGATGAATTTTTCTTCCGCAGAAAAATTCTCAAAAGAAATTCTTGTGGAAATGCGCGGCGTGAATGTGGTCTGGGGCGAACATCGCGTTTTGCGCGACTTGAATTGGACGCTACGACGAGGCGAGCATTGGCTGATTCGCGGGCCGAACGGTTCGGGCAAGACGACTTTTTTGGAATTGATAACCGGCGACAATATGCAAGTTTTTTGCAACGACGTGAAAATTTTCGGAGCGCGTCGCGGCTCGGGCGAAACGATTTGGGACATCAAGCGGCGGCTCGGAATCGTCTCATATCGTCTGCATGTGGAATATCGGATGGTCGGACAAAATTTGCTCGGCGTGATTGTTTCGGGCTTTCACGATTCGATTGGAATGTACGAAGCGGCGGGCGACGCGGAAATTGTGGCGGCGAAAAAATGGCTCGCGCTCGGCGGATTTTCTGGGCGCGAAAACGAGCAGTTCGCAAACTTGAGTTACGGCGAGCAACGCGCGATTTTGATTTTGCGCGCTTCGGTGAAGTCGCCTGAAATTTTGATTTTGGACGAGCCTTGCCACGGGCTTGACGAAAATTTTCGCCAGAAGATTTTGGATTTGCTTGAGACAATCGCCGAAAGCGGCACTACGACTTTGCTTCACGTTACGCACGATCCGAGCGAAGCGCTCGCCTGCGAAAAAAATGTTTTGGAATTTCTTCCCGATGAAAATCCAATGTATAAAATCATCGAATCATAAATTTGAAAAATAGCGAGGAACAAAATGAAAAAAAATTTCAAAGTGTTTTTCTTGATTTGCATTGTCGCGGCTTTCTTTTTGCAAAGTGCGTGTTCAAAAAAAAATACGAGCAAATCGAATGCGGGAAAAAAAGTTGTGAAAACGCCCGCCGAAAACGATGAATATTTGCTTGACCCGAAAGACTTTCCGGAAGAAGTTTTGCTGAAGCAATATTCGTATCCTTATCGTTGGAACAAAGTGGAAGGCGAAAAAGTGCGCTTCAAGGAAATTTGGGGCTACGTGCTCGCGAACCGTTTGAACGAGTGGGATCGCGAAACGCCGCTCACGGACATCGGGCTTTTCGCCGTGGAAGTTGATTGCTACGGCAATCTCGAACGCGCCCCCTCCCGCAGCTTGATAAAAAATTTCGATGGCCGCGTACATTTGGTGGCGGTGTGCCAAAGCACTTCGCTCACGCATTTTGTGATTGACGCGCGATTCGGAAAACGCGATCGCCTTGTGAGGGATTTGCTTGCCGCATCCAAAGATTTTGACGGTTTGCAGATTGACTATGAACTTGTTCCGAAATTGGACGGCGAAGATTTCGCGGAATTTCTCAGGCTTTTGAAAAAAGGGCTCGGCTCGAAGCAGCTCACTGTCTGCGTTCACGCGCGCACGAAAAAATTGCAAAGCGACGTTGAGGACTATGAGCGGCTCGCGAAAATTTGCGACAAAGTTATGATTATGGCTTACGACGAACATTGGGCAACAAGCGCGCCCGGCTCGCCGGCTTCGATGGATTGGTGCAAGCGCATAGGCGAATACGCGCTCAGTATTTTGCCGCCCGAAAAATATATCATCGGCGTGCCTTTCTACGGAAGAAGCTGGATAACCGAGGGCGACAAGCCGGCAGGCGCGTGGCAATTCAATGGCTCGAATCGGCGGCTTTCCGAAAACCAAGTGAAAAGAATAGGACGCAAAGACGGCATCCCATATTTTGAAACTGAAATGACGGTAAAAATAATTCAATATTATGAAGACGCGACTTCGCTCGTACAGCGTTGCCGAATGTATCAGTCGCAAGGATTTCCCAATGTGGCATTTTGGCGGATGGGACAGGAAGACGCCGCGTTTTGGAATTGGATAGAAGTGGACAAATGATTTTCGGAAAAGGCGAGGCGCGTCTCTGATTGTACGCGCGAAAAATATTCGCAAAATTTCTGCGTTGGAAATGCGTGTGTGTAGGCCTGCGTAGAAACCCTTTCCCCCTCCCCACAATATTCAATATAAATTTTCAAATTGATCGTCTCCGCGAGTTTTCCCGCTTGCGGTTTGTTGCAAGCCTTGAATATTTTTCGTCTTTGCGCTATCATTTTTTTATGGAAACACGGAACATTTTTGACAATATTTCTTGTCTGGATCATCGCTATTCGATTTCTGAAAAATCGGTTTTTGAAAATCTTTCAAAATACATTTCGGAATCCGCTTCGATTTTGTCTTGCGCGCGCGCGGAAGCCGCGTTGGTAAAAGCGCATTTGAGCGTTCGCGGAATTCTCACCGCCGAATTGGAAAAGACTTTGGACGAAGCCGCCGCCAACATCGACCCTGAAGAAGTCTACGCGGAGGAAGAAAAAACTCAGCACAATATTCGCGCGCTCGTGAATGTGTTCAAGACGAAAGTTCCGGCGGACATCGCGCCGCTCGTTCATTTGGGCGCGACCAGCGTTGACATTTTGGACACGGCATTGAGCATGCGCGTTCGCGACGCGATTCAAAATGTCGTGCTTCCCGAATTGAAGGGCTTGGAAAACGCTTTGTGTGAGATCGCGGATCGCGAATGCCAAACGCCGCAAGTCGGGCGCACTCACGGCCAGCACGCAGTTCCGATTACGTTCGGATGGAGCGTGGCGGAATTCGTTTCGCGTCTCGGAAAATCAATTTTGCAAATCGAAAAATTGAGCAAGCAGCTGAAAGGAAAACTCGCCGGACCTGTGGGCGCGTACAACGGGCCTTCGATGATTGTAAAAGATCCCGAAGATTTGGAGCGCAGATATTTGGAATATGTCGGACTTGAGCCGAGCGAATATTCAAACCAGCTTGTCGAGCCGGAATATCTTCTTCGGCTTTTGCTCGAATGCAACGTCGCGTTTGGAATCATCGCGAATTTGGCGGACGACTTGCGCAACTTGCAGCGAAGCGAAATCGGCGAAGTCTTCGAATATTTTTCTTCGACACAAGTCGGCTCTTCCACGATGCCGCAAAAACGAAATCCCTGGAACAGCGAGCATGTGAAATCCTTGTGGAAAGCGTTCGCGCCGCGCGTCGTCACTTTTTTCATGGATCAAATTTCCGAGCATCAGCGCGACCTCACGAATTCCGCGAGCCAAAGATTCGTTTCGGATTATCTTGCGGGATTCACGATGGCGATCGCGCGAATGAAAAAAGTCGTGAGCGGCTTGCAGGCCGACCGCGAGAACATGGCGCGCAATTTGGAAAATGCCGGCGGAAAAGTTCGCGGGGGGGTGCTTGCAGAAGCCGCCTATATTTTGCTTGCCGAAAGCGGAGTGAGCGACGCGCACGAAGTGATTCGAAAAATCACGCTTGAAGCCGAGCAGACGAACGCGCAATTTTTCGATGTCCTGAAAAAGCACGCCGATTCTTACGAAAGAATTCACGCGCAATTGAAAAAGCTCGGAAAGGACGCGGATTTGTTTTTTGCCAAGCCCGAAAATTATCGCGGTTTGGCCGCAGAAAAGTCAAAGCGTCTCGCGGAAAAATACAAGGATTTAATGCGCTAGTCGCGCAAGCGGCGGGTTAAATAGTTTCCACCCATGCAAACGCCGGCAACGGCGTATGTGCTAGTCGCGCAAGCGACGGGTTGAATAATTTCCGCCCATGCAAACGCACGGAGTGCGTATGCGAGAATAATTTTCGGCGAAATGCGAAATGCGCGATGTGGAACGGAAATTTTCGTTTCCGCTGGAGCTAGCGGCTAGTCGCAGGGTAAAACCTGCTTGCCGAGTTTCGCAAAGCGAAACTCGCGAATGCAAGTTGCCGTAAGGGGCGTCAGAAAAAAATCGCACTTGTTTTTTGATTGGAGGATTTTATGGAAAAATTCGGCTTTGTCGGAATGGGAAATATGGCGCAGGCGATTGCGGCTGGATTTGTCGCGGCGGGAAAAATCGCTTCGGAAAATTTGTTCGCGTTTGCGCCCAACAAAAAAAAATTGAACGAGAACGCGAAAAAAATCGGCTTCGTTCCGTGCGCTTCGAATTTGGATTTGGTGAAAAAATGCGACGTGATTTTCATCGCGTGCAAGCCGCATCAAATCGAGGGCGTTTTGTCGGAAATCGGCGACGCGCTCAAAAACAAGGTTTTGGTTTCCATCGCGGCGGGCTGGACGCTCGCGACGTACAAGAACGCGCTCGGCGACATTTTTTCTTCCGTGCGGATTCAGTGCGTGATGCCGAACACTCCTTCGCGGATTGGGCAGGGCGTGCTTTTGTTTGAAAAGGAAAATTCTCTTGAAGAAAGCGAAGCGGAAACGCTCAAGGATTTGTTCACCGCGCTAGGCTTGGTGGAGACTCTTCCTTCGAGCCTCATGGGAATCGGCGGCGCGATAAGCGGATGCGGTCCTGCGTTCATGGATTTGGTAATCGAATCTTATGCCGATGCCGCGGTGAAATACGGAATCTCGCGCGAACAGGCGTATCGTTTGGTGAGCCAAACAATGCTCGGAAGCGCGGCGTTGCAATTGCAGACCGGCGAGCATCCCGGCGTTTTGAAGGACGCTGTTTGCTCGCCCGGCGGCACGACGATTCGCGGAGTGGGCGCGCTGGAAAACGCCGGCCTTCGCGCGGCGTGCATTGCGAGCGTGGACGCTGTGATGGCGTTCAAGAAAGGCGAGCGGCAGTGAAGTTTTGAATGCTTGTGTATGGATAAAAATGTGATGGGGAGGGGAAAACCGATTTTGTGGATTTTCCCTTCTTGTCGCGCGCACATTTTTTCTCCCCTCGCAAATTTTTTACAACCGCGCTTGAACGAAAATTTTTTCTTCCGCAGGAATCAACTTCCGCTTGCAAATCTTTAATCTGCTATCTAGTTTCGCAAGCGGAACTGGCGAAGCCAAGCACTCGCAGGAGTTTAAAAAAACTTCAATCATAATTCGGCGCGTCATTTCGCTTTACTTTTTTTTCGCAATCCATTATGATATGGGCTATGTATAATGAATCTTTAAATGCATTTCATACTTTTGTAGTGGTGGCGTTCCTCTTTTTCTTCGGTGGAATTTTAGGATGGATAATCGAATTGTTCTTCCGCCGATTTTTCGACAAAACGAACTCTGACCGCTTGTGGCTCAATCCTGGATTTTTGACCGGGCCTTGTCTGCCAGTTTATGGTTTCGGCGCGGTGGCGCTTTTCAGTTTGAGTTTTGTGGATGCCTACATCATTAGCCGTGGCGGCGGAGGCGTGAAATATTACATCTTGATGTTTGTCGTGATGGCGTTGGTAATGACGTTGATTGAATTTATCGCTGGCATAGTTTTCATCAAGGGAATGCACATTCAGCTTTGGGATTACAGCAAAGAGCCTGGAAACATTATGGGAATTATTTGTCCGAAATTCACGTTTTTTTGGGGAGTCTTGGCCGCGCTGTATTATTTCTTTCTTTTCCCGCCTTTTTGGAAAGCGGTGATATGGTTCATACAGCATCCATGGTTTTCATTTTTCGTTGGAATGGTTTTCGGAATCTTCATCATTGACTGCGCCTTTTCGATGCATTTGGGAACGGTGTTGCGAAAGCGCGCCAAAGAAATTGACGAAAAGTCCGCGCTCAACTTGCGTCAAATTCACAGCTACATCCGTCGCGGCACGAACCTTTCTAAATTTTTCAGCCTGCATAGCGAGCATTATCTCACTGGCAAAATCGAGCAGTTCGAAGAATTTATGCGGCGTTCACCTGATTCTCTGAAAAAAAATTAAGCGCGCGGAAAAACTCGACATATAAAATGAACGGTGCGCATTAGATGGAAGTGATAGATTATTTTAGCTGCCACAGTCCGGCGCATTGGCTGAGCCAAATACAAAAAAGCGACTGGAGTGCCGGACAGTATCTTTACAAATTGCTTTGCGAAAACAAGTTCAAATTTATTTTCGGCGAGACATCAAAAGTATTGCTACTTGCAAACGGAAATAAACTTGTTTCGTTTTGCACCTATGCGGAAATCGATGACATACAACCGACGGATTTAACGCCGTGGATTGGATTTGTGTATACATTCCCCGCATACAGAAAACAGGGGTGTGCAGGAAAATTGCTAAATCATTGCGAACAATTGGCAAAAAATGACAAAGTGAAAGCAGTGTACATTTCCACAAGTCACGTGGGCTTCTATGAAAAGTATGGATATGAATTTTACAAAACAATGAAAGACATCGCGGGCGAATATTCTAGAGTATATAAAAAGCAGCTATAATATTTTGCAAGACTTAAAATTGTCGTAAAAGTGTGCAACGATGCAAAAGAAAGCCACGCAGGAATTTAGGTTCGACGTGGCATTTTTTTCATATTTGCTTTCTGTATTCTTCCGGCGTTTTTCCTGTTTGCTCTTTGAAAGATTTGGAAAAATAACTCATATCGTTAAAGCCGCATTCCGATGCTATCGAAGAAATTTTTTCATCCGATGAAGAAAGCATTTGACACGATTTTTCTATGCGGATTTTTTTTACATATTGAAGAGGCGAAATTTTTAACACGGATTTAAAATCGCGCAGAACGACACTTTTGCTCACGGCGGCGAAATCCGCAATTCGCTCCAATGTGATTTCCGACGAATAATTTTTTTCTATGAACAAAATTATTTTTTTGACGCGCTCGTTTTGAATAGTCGCGAAACGGTTGTCGCTTTTTGAAGAATTTTTGAGTTTGCATTTTGCAATCAAAATATGAAAAATTTTTGTCAAAAGATAACGGCTGTCATTTTGAAATTCGGTCTTTTCCATTTTTGTCTTGTTCAAAATTATTTTCGCCAAATTCACGCATTTTCTTTGCCAAAGGATTTTAGGACTCATTTTGCAAAGCGAAAAACTGTTGTCCCGCAAAAATGGAAGAATCAAATTGTGATTGAAAAAACTTTCGCTTGTGCCGGAAATTATTTTTGAATCGAACACGAGCGAATTTATTTCTCCGAAAGATTTTTCCAAAAAATGAATCGCGCGAGAATTGATAAAAATTGCCTCGTTCTTTTTTAGCGTGATTTTATTTTGCGCGACATTCACAATCGCTTTTCCAGAAATACAAACAATTATTTCAAACTCATTGTGCCAGTGCCACGGAATTTCGGTTTCGCGCAAATCGTCTCTATAGCAGGCAAGCGGAAATTGAATTGTTCCGTGCGAGGCAAGTTCTTTTTTTGTGTCGTCCGTCACGACATTGCATTTTGAAAGCATTTTCGCTCCATTTTGATATTATGACAAAATCATCATAAAAGCGCATTTTATCATATAAAAAAGCGATTTTTTACTAGAAAATCGGCTTTAATGACGATATAATCATATTATATTTTTTATAAATAAAATTCAATACGAAAGGAGAAAATATGCTTTCGCTTTTATTGCCGATAATTTATGTCGCGTTCATTTCGCTTGGTTTGCCTGACGCGCTTTTGGGCGCGGCTTGGCCAGTGATGCGAAATGAATTCAATGTGCCGCTTTCTTACGCGGGAATCGTTTCCATGATAATCGCATTGGGAACGGTTGTTTCGAGTTTGAAAAGCGATGCGCTGAACATAAAATTTGGCACTGGAAAAATTACGGCGGCCAGCGTCGGAATGACGGCGATTGCGCTTTTCGGATTTTCCGTTTCCACGCAATTTTGGCAGATTTGTCTTTGGGCCATTCCTTACGGACTTGGCGCGGGCAGTGTCGATGCGGCCTTGAACAACTATGTCGCGCTTCATTACAAAAGCCACCACATGAGTTGGTTGCATTGTTTTTGGGGCGTGGGCGCGACGCTCGGTCCGTGCATTATGGGTGCGGTTTTGACGCGCGGCGGAATTTGGAACGGTGGCTACAGAATCATTTCGTTTATACAAATTGTGCTCACGGCGATTTTGATTTTTTCACTGCCGCTTTGGAAAAAGAGCGACGAAATTTTTTTACAAGAAAATTCTTCCGCAAAATCTTCGGAAGAAAAATCAGAACGCAAGCCGCTTTCTTTAAAAGAAATTTTCAAGATTTCTGGCGCGAAGGAAATTTGCATTTGCTTTTTTTGTTATTCGGCGGTGGAGCAAACTTCGGGATTGTGGGCGGCGAGTTTTCTCACGCTTTGCAGAAATGTTCAGCCCGAAACGGCGGCGACGTTCGCTTCGCTTTTTTATTTTGGAATTATGATTGGTCGTGCGGCAAGCGGATTCATCACTTTCAAATTGAATGACGCGCAAATGATTCGACTTGGGGAGACGATAATTTTGCTGGGCGTGATTTGCGTCGCGCTTCCGTTCGAAAAAATTTTTTCGCTTGCGGGGCTTGTCTTGATTGGGCTTGGATGTGCTCCGATTTATCCGAGCATAATTCATTCCACGCCGGCGCATTTTGGCGTGGAAAAGACTCAGGCGATAATAGGCGTGCAGATGGCCAGCGCATATATAGGCACAAGTTTTATGCCGCCGCTTTTCGGCTTGATCGCGAATCACATAAGCATCGCGCTTTTTCCGGCATTCCTCGCGCTCGCGCTGATTTTGATGGCGGCGATGTATCGCGCGTTGGAACGAAAAACAAAAAATGCAAAAACGCTCTAGACAAAAATTTGCCAAACGCCTTTGTAAAAGGAGAAATGAATTTTCCATAATATAATATTTTCTAAAAATTTTTAGTTTGATTTTTTCGCTAAACCTTTCAGAAAAGTTGCCGATTTTTTAGAAATGAGGAAGGAAAAATGAAACGTGTCCGCGAAATCGAACAATTTTACGACAAAAAATATTCGAAGGAAGATTTGGTGAACGCCATAAATTGCATCGACCGTTTATATCCGCGCTTTGAAGGCTTTCTTCAAGAAGACTTGACAATTCGTGAATGCATTTTAACTTATTTGAGTTATTGTGCGGCGGCGGAAAAATTCAGTTATGTTTGGAAAGGATTCGGAGCCAAAATTGACGCGGAAGGGACAATTCGGCTTGCAAACAGTTTTATCAAAAGCAAAACAATTTCCAAAAAGCAGGCTGAAATGGCAATGCGAGTTTTCTTTTCAAAACGGCAGAAGACCGCCGTGGAACAATAATTTTCGGAGCGCGCGAAATGGAAAAGAAAAAAAATTGCCGATATGTGCAGGACGTGGAAAGATTCTTTGGCTCTGAATTCAGCACGGCGCAATTGATTGAGGCTGTGGAAGAAATGACCGTCGTCGCAAAAAAAAGCGAGAACGGCGGAATAAAGAGCGATCCAAAAACCGTGGCGCTTGGCGTGCTCGCTGCTTGCAAAATCCGCGAGCTTTACGACGACACTTATTACCATCCTTATGCTACTCCTGCGAATTACTATTCGCAGGAAAATATGCGAAATCAGTCATATAAAATCGGATTGGACATCGTGAGCGGAAAATATGATAACATTTCGCAAGCAATCCGCGCTTACGAAAAAGTCATTTAAAAAGCATCGCTTTGTCGAAATGTTGATTTCACGCGATGCTTTTGCTTCCACATTTTTTGCACCATCACATATGCAAAAAAATTCGAATTTTTTCCTAAACTTTTTTTCACATTTTCCGAAATTTGAATTGATGCATTATCCTTTTTGCATGGAGGCTGAAAATGTATAACCAAGCGTACAATGCCTACAAAAGAGCCAGCGTGAACACTGCGAGTCCAGCGGAACTCGTGGTTCTTTTGTATGAAGGTGCCGTGAAAAAATTGTCGTCGGCTTCTTCAAAATTTTCTGCGGATGGAAAAATTCCCGTTTCGAAAATTGAATCGTTCAGCGCGGATGTTTTGCGTGCACAAGAAATCATCACCGAACTGCAAGTTTCGCTGGACATGGAAAGAGGCGGTGATTTTTCGCGCAGCCTGATGTCGCTTTATATTTATTTCAACGAGCAGCTTCGCGAGGCAAACATTTCCAAAAGCAAAGAGAAGGTTGATTCTGTCTTGAACTTTATGAAGCAGCTCGCCGATTCGTGGAGGCAGGCGGCGGCAAGCACAAGCGCCGTCACTCCGGTTCGCGCCCAGCAAGCCCTGAACATCGAAGGTTAAGGCAAAGTGTTATGATAAAAAGCACCGCACGAAAAGCGCGGAAGCGAAAGATTGCGGTATGAATGGGAGAAAGATTTATGGAAAACATTTCCGCACAGGAACTTGAAGAGCGCGTGGCGTTGCTCACAAAATTTCGCGAACTCTTGCAGCAGCAGCGGGATAAATTCCGCGAATATCTTAACGTTTTGGAAAAACAGGAAAATTCCATCGAAACCGAAAATCCCGATGCGCTTTTGGCGCACACGGAATTGGAACAGCAAGTTGTTTCCAATATTGTGAGCCTTCAAAAAGTCATCGTGCCGATGTCGGATTTGTACAACGCGCGTAGCGGCAATGCCAATCCTGAAAAATCAATCACGGATTTGCAGAACGATCTTTCAAATTTGCAGGAAAAAGTTTTGGCGCAGAATGCCAAAAATCGCGATTTGCTTCGAGTTCACATTTCGCAAATTCGCACGAGAATAAATTCCTTGCGAAATCCGTACAAAAACACGCGCTCGGTTTATTCCGAAAAGAATGTCGTAGGCTCAATGTTGGCGGTGGAAGCGTAACGCAAAAAACATAAGTCGGAGCTAAAAATTTGCGTGGGATTCGCAACGAGCACGGATGTGCGAAATTTTTGGCGAACTTTCTCGGCGCGATTTTCAAGAAAATTGCATAGAATTTTTCTGACTTTGTTTGGCGCGTCCATATTGACTAAAATTCCAAAAACATGATATAATTTAACACTCAAATAAAAATCTTTGGGAAAATTTCCCTGTAAAATAGGAGTATGCCATGTTAAGGACATATCGGCCCAGTCGAGTTAAACGCAACAGAAAATTTGGTTTCCGCGCAAGGATGGCCACGAAAGGCGGACGAAAAGTTTTGTCACGCCGCCGTGCGAAAGGACGCAAAAAGCTTTCAGTGGCTGACGAGCACAAGAAGTATTAGTCGCTTCGGCAAAATTTGAACATTTATGAAAACGGATTTGCCGGAAAAAGCGCCGGGCGTTCAAAGGACGTTCAAGCGTCGCGAGCATATAAAAAGTTCGGCGGAAATACGCAATCTGTTCAAAAACGGAAGGAAGGCGAGCGTTGACGGCGCGAAAATTTTCTTTGCGAAAAATTCGCTCGGTTTCAACAGAATCGCCTTTCCCCTGCCGCGCGGCTACGGAAACGCCGTGAAGCGAAATGCTTCCAAGCGTTTCAGTCGCGAGGCTTTTCGATTTTTCAAGACATTCCTGAACACAGGATATGATATTTTATTTTTAGTTTATCCTGGAAACGATTCGTTCAACTCAAGGTGTGTTCAGTTTCGTGAATTGTGCAAAAAGGCAGGACTGATGAAATGAAAAATTTTCTCGTGAAATTTTTCTGCGCTTTGGTTCGATTCTATCAAATCGCGATTTCTCCGCTTTTTCCTCCGTGTTGCAGATTTTTTCCGACTTGCTCGTGCTATGCGATGCAGGCGTTCAAAAAATACGGACCGGCAAAAGGTTTGATTATGTCTTCTGCAAGAATTTTGCGATGCAATAAATTCTCCAAGGGCGGCTACGATCCGCTTCCGTAGCGCGTGATGTTCAATAAATTTTTCTCAAAGGCGAACAAATCCGAAAACAGGAGTCATTATGGATAAAAATACAATTACAGCCGTCGTGCTGATTTCGCTTGTTTTGGTGGGATACACGATTGTTCAGGCTAAATTCTTTCCGCCGCCTCAGCAGCAGCAAGTCGAACAAGTTCAATCCACCGAAGAATCTTCCGCAGAAAACGCGGCGCGCGAAGCTCAATTTTCCGAAGAAATCAATTCGATTGTCTATGCGAATTCTTCCGAAGAATCCGCGGACGCGAATGAAAATCTTGTCGAAAAAAAATACACGATTGCCACCGACAAAATCAAAGTCGTTTTCACGAACCGTGGCGGCGATGTCGTGAGTTACGAATTGCTCGATCACAAGGACACGAAAACCGGGCTTGGCGTGGAAATGGCTGACAACATTTCGGCGAGAAATCGCGCGTTTTCGTTGGCGTTCGGCGGCGCGGAAAATTCCATTGTGAACGATTTGTTCGAGGTGAAGGAATTTCCCGAGGCGAACGGCGAAAAGAAAATCGCGTTTGCGAGAAGATTTTCGGATTTCACTTTGGTGAAGCAATACACTTTCAAAGACGGCGAATACATGTTCCGAATGAATGTCGTGATTGACGGCGGCGAGAATTTTTCATCGCTGAATTTTCCGACGGCGAACGGAATGAACGCGTCGTACACTTTGCGCACTTCGCCGCAAGTGGGACCCGCTTTTGATCCGAAAATCGATCGTTATGAAAACCGTTCGTTCATCGCGCTCAACGAAAGCAAAAGCAAAAACATTCGTTTGGGAACGGGACAATTCAAAGATTACAATAAAGAATTTGCGATAGCCGGAATCGGCGGAAAATATTTTTGCGAGCTTGTCATTCCGCTGAAAAATTCGATTTTGGAAAACGCGTATTATTCCACCGAAATCGAAATTGAAGATTCTTCCAATGCGCAGGCTCGCTTGGTGCGAAAGCCGATTACCGAAAAGCAGACGAACGACGTTTATTATGTTTACGTTGGACCGCGCGCCGAAAAGAATTTGCGCGTTTACGCCAATGCCGAAAACAACGGCTGGAATTTGAGCGGCTACCGTTTGACGGACGCGATGGATTCGGGCGGATTTTTGGGCTGGCTTGAAACAATCTTGAAATGGGTTTTGGAATTGATTTACAAAATTGTGCCGAATTGGGGCGTGAGCATCATCATCCTTACGCTGATTTTGCGAATTGCACTTTTTCCGCTTTCAATCAAGGCTTCCATGGGCACGACAAAAATGCAAGAACTTCAGCCGAAGATGCAAGCGATTCAGGCGAAGTACAAAGACAATCCTCAAAAAATGCAAGCCGAAACCGCCAAACTTTATCAGGAAGTCGGCTACAATCCGATGTCGGGCTGCCTTCCAATGATTTTGCAGATGATGTGCCTTTTCGCGATGTACAATTTGTTCAACAATTATTTTGAATTTCGCGGGGCGAGTTTCATCAAAGGCTGGATTGACGACCTTTCCGCCGGCGACAGCATTTACACGCTCAATTTTAATTTGCCGTTTTTGCGAAGCAATCAAATCCGCATTCTTCCGGTGATTTATCTTGTGTCGCAATTGTTCTATGGAAAAATCACGCAAGTCGGCGGCACTGCTACGGCGGCGCAAAATTCCACGCAGATGAAATTTATGACTTACGGTCTGCCGATTTTGTTTTTCTTCATTCTTTACAACACGCCGAGCGGACTGATTTTATTTTGGACGATGAGCAACATTTTGCAAATGTTCCAGCAGGTCATCATCAACAAATCCAAGGCGAAAGATAAAAATTCCGCCGCGCAAAAAAATGTCGTGAAAATGAAAAAAAGATGATTTTCATTTTTCGTAAAAAATTTTGGCAATGAGTTTGCGTCGCAAACTTTACATACTTTCGCGCGAATGCGCAAAAAAGCCGGCGAAAATTCGCTTGAGCTTTGCAGGAGAAAAAATGACATACGAATACGAAGGAAAAACCGAAAAGGAAGCCATCGAAAAGGCTGCGCAAGAATTGGGATTGGAACGCGACCAATTCGACGTGGAAATTTTGGAAACGCAAAAAAATTCGCTTTTCAAAAAAGGCTTCGTGAAAATCCGCGTTCACACGGATGAAAACACGCCGAACGCTGCCGCGAAAAACGAGCGGCCTTCCGAAAATCACGTGGCGAAAAAAAGAGTCGCGAATCCGATTCCGCAGGATGAATTCGAACAAAAACTCACTTCGTTCATCACCGAAATAATTTCCAAAATGGGCTATTCCGCCACCGTGGAAATTATGTTCCGCGAAGAGCGCAAAATCGGACTGAAAATCCAGTCGGAAAGCTCTTCCATTTTGATTGGACGCAAAGGAAAAAATTTGGACGCGCTCCAGCTTTTGCTTAACGTCTACGCCGGACATCTCGGCCACGAAAATGTGCGCGTGATTTTGGACACGGAAAGTTATCGCATTCGCCGCGAAGAATCTTTGGTGCGCCTCGCCTACACCACCGCCGACAAAGTTCGCTCGTACCGAAAATCGATTTTGCTCGAGCCGATGAATCCGTTCGAACGCCGCCTCATTCACACTACGCTCAACGAAATTCCTGACATTGAAACTAAATCCGAAGGCGATGGTTTATATAAACAGGTGCGCGTGATTTATAAAGGCGTCATCTGAAAATTAAATTTGATTTTGTAAATTAAAAAGGAATTCGATGAAGTTTTTTTTAAAAGAAAAAAAATTTGGCGCGAGGATTTTTTTTGCGTTGACGATTTTCGTTTTTGCGAAAAATTCTTTCGCCCAAAATTTGGAACGGCAAAAAATTCTTTTTCCGCAAGTGGAAGAAGCACTTTTGCAAAGCGACGAGATTTCGCACATTTTTTCTGAAAATGATTTCGAAGCGAAATTCATTCCGCAAACGCAATTCGCGGATGAAATGAAAAATTTCGTCTTTGGAAAAATCGAGCCTGAAAAAATGGGATTCGCCGAAGAAAAACTTTATCGCCTTCCAAAATCTGAAATCGAAAACAAAAGTGCCGCCGCGCTCGACACGCGCACGGCTTCGAAAATTATGCGCTCGATTTCGAAAATGCAGGGAATGCAATATTTTTCGCGCTCGCGGAAATCGTGGGACGAATTGTATTCGCAGGCGTTTCGCGTGGAAAATCCCGATTCGAAAAATTTTTCCGCCGCGCCAGATTTGAATGAGGGCGACGCGGACGGCCAGGAATTTTTCGCGTTTTTGAACGACCACACTTTCGGCGAAAGCGTCTACAAAATTTCCTACAGGCAAAATCAAAACGAATTTTTGATGCTGATGGAGAATTATTCCGCGCTGAGCTACGGACCTGTCAAAGCCGTGAAGCCGGGCGACTTGAAAATGTGCGTTTGCATCATTGATTGCGGCGATGAATTTTTGGTTTACATCGGAAATTATGCGGAATTCAAAATGATTTCCGCCTTGAAAAAACGCTTGAACAATTCGTTCGAAGCGCGGCTCGAGGCGATTTTCAATTGGTTCAAAAATCAATTTTGAAATTCGGATTTTGCATTTTTCGCGATGAAGAAATGTGATACCCTATACCCGTATGGGGTATATTAATTTTGGGAGAAAAAAATGAAACGAAATATTTTTGGCGCGATTTTCGCATTTGCTTTTTTGGCAAGCGGATGCGCGCAAAACAAATCAAAATCAATGGAGAAAAAAACTATGGAAGCATTGAATGGAAAAGAAGGCGTTTTCGCCGTGCTCAAATTGCCGAAAGGCGAAGTCGCGCTGGAATTGTATTACAAGGACACGCCACTTACCGTCGTGAATTTCGTAGGACTTGCGGAAGGCACGCTCGACGCGGCGAAAGGCAGGCCGTTTTATGATGGGCTGAAATTTCACCGTGTAATCAGCAAGGCAAACGGCGACGATCAGGATTTTATGATTCAAGGCGGCGATCCCGAAGGAACTGGACGCGGCGGACCGGGATATCGATTTGCCGATGAGATTCTCGAAAAATATACGTTCGCGAAGCCTGGCGTTTTGGCGATGGCGAACGCTGGTCCCGGCACGAACGGCAGCCAATTTTTCATCACGATTGCGCCCACCACTTGGCTCAATGGAAATCACACGATTTTCGGAAAAGTCATCAGCGGACAGGAAATCGTCGATACGACAAAGCAAGACGATGTAATCGAAAAAGTTACAATTGTTCGACAAGGCGCGGATGCCCAAGCGTTCACGGCAAATCAGGCGGACTTCGACGCCGCCGCGAAAAAAGCGAGTGAAGCCGCTCGCGCCGCCAAAGAAAAAAAATATGAAACGCAAATCAAGCTCATTGAAAAAAAATGGCCGGGCTGCGAAAAAGATTCGAACGGAATTTTTTATAAAATCACGAAAGAAGGCAAAGGCGAAATTTGCGGCGCGCGAAAAAATGTCGCCGTTCATTACAAAGGATTTTTGCTCAATGGCGATGTGTTCGATCAGTCGGAAGGACGCGGCCCGCTCGAATTTCCTACGGGAGCCAGACAGATGATTCCCGGCTTTGACGCGATGGTTCAGCAAATGAAACTCGGCGAAAAGCGCACAATCATTTTGCCGCCCGACATGCATTACGGCGAGCGCGGTTATCCTGGCGTGATTCCCGCGAACAGTTATATCGGATTTGATATAGAACTTATTTCGATAAAATAAATTGAAATGCGCCGAAGAAATTCGGCGTGTTTTTTTATAAGCACAATGGACAAAAAAAATTTCGAAGCGCAAAAAAAATTCATCCAAGATTTTTCCGCTCGCGTGAATGACGAAGTTGAATTCGTGGAAATGTGCGAACTCCGCGCGAACGGCGATTCTCTTTCGAAAATGCGGCTTTCATCGCAAGGCGGCGGAAGCATTTGGGGAATGCTCGTCGTTTGCAAAAAAAGCATTTATTTTTATGCGCCGCGACGTTCGCTCGCCTTGATGTCAATGATTCGAATTGGCGACGACGCGGAAATCGAAGAACAAATTTTTTGTTTCAATGATTTGCAAGATTTAAAATTTATCGCAAGTCCAAAAAAATGGTTTCAAATTTTTTCGCAGGAAAAAATCGAATTTTCATTTTTGCAAGACGGCAGACGCGTTTGCGGAGAATTTTTCTTTTCAAAAAACGCAATTGAAATTCTCATAAAAATTCGCGCCGCGCTGAATTTGTAGCGAGCAAAATGATGCCAAAAAATTTCGACATTACGATTTTGTGCAAAGTCGTTGACAATTTTGGCGACATCGGTTTTGTCTATCGCCTTGCCAAAAATTTGCAAAAAATAAATCCGCATTACAAAATCCGTCTCGTCGTCAACGATTTGAATTCGTTTCAAAAAATCGCTCCGAAAATAAAATTGAATTCCGCCGA
Source organism: uncultured Treponema sp. (assembly GCA_964653395.1). Classification (GTDB taxonomy): domain Bacteria; phylum Spirochaetota; class Spirochaetia; order Treponematales; family Treponemataceae; genus Treponema_D. The sequence goes on from CAZZFL010000007.1 coordinate 45,774, forward strand.
ACAAAATTTTCGCAAAATGAAAATTTTTGATTCAAACGCGGAAGAAATTTGCAAAGCCGAATTTTCAAAAAATCCGCCGCGCATAATTTTGGAATGTTTTCAATGCGGCCGCCCAAAATGGCTCGATGAAATTTTATTCGCGCCGCAATCGCAAGAAAAAATTTGCGATAAAAAAATTGGCGAAAATTTCACTTGCGATAAAACGAATTGCGAAAAAATTTTTCAAATCATCAACATCGATTATTTGACCGCCGAAGATTACGCCGAGGAATTTCATTGCTTGAAATCTGGCACGCGAAGCGCGTTTGTGAAAAAAGTGAATTTTATGCCGGGCTTTACAGCGAAAACCGGCGGGCTTATTTTGGACGAAATTTTTATCGCAAATATGCGAATGAATTTTGAAAAAAAATCCGAAAAAGAAAATTGCGCGAAAATCGCTTGCGATAAAAATAAAAATATCGCAAATTTGTGCGAAAATTCTGCGAAAAAAATTTGTGATAAAAAAATATCGCAAACTCGTGGCGCGTCATCGCCATCGCAAGTGTCGCAAAAAATTTTGATTTTTTCTTATCGCAAAAATTTTTCGCCGATAATTCGCGCATTTCAGAAAATTTGCGATAAAGATTTATTGCAAATTCAAATTTTTTTGTCGCAAGGAATTGGAAAAGAAAGTTTTTTGGAAAGTTATCGTAAATTTTGCGATTCCAAAAAATCCGATTTATCGCAAATTAAAATTAACGAACTTGAATTTTTATCGCAAGAAAATTGGGACGAAATGCTTTTGCAAATGGATGTGCTTTTTGTTCGTGGCGAGGATTCGCTTGCGCGCGCTTGCCTTTGCGGAAAGCCGTTTGTGTGGAACGCGTATCCGCAAGAAACTGCGCAAGACAAAAATTATCATTTGGTAAAAGTTCGCGCGCTTTTGGAAAAAATGCGCCCGCATTTTGCGGAAAATGAATTTGCGGCAATCGAAAAATTTTGGCTTTTGTACAATGTGGATGCTTGCGATATTTCCGCCGAAGAAAATTTGGAAAATGCGTGCTTTGAATTTTTATCGCAAGCGGCGAATTTAAAACGCGGCTTTGAAAAATTTTCGGAAAGCATTTTTGCGCTTGGAAATTTTTCAGAAAAATTGGACGCGTTCATTCAAAGTTTGTGAAACGAAATGCCGCGCGAATTTTGCAAAGCTTCGTTTTTCAAAAAAGCAAATTTCAAAATGCAAACTTTGTTGAAGCAAGCGGAATTTTTTGCTCGCTTCAAATCTTCCTTGAAACTTGAAGTTTTGAAAAATTTCAGTTTTTCAAAACTTCAAGTTCGTCCGCGTGAGCGGACAAATGCAATAGACAAGTTTTTTCTGCGCGGCAATTTTTATCGCAATAAAATTTAATTTTCTCGCTGGCGGATTTCTTTTTGAATTT
>CAZZFL010000008.1:0-44212 GCA_964653395.1 uncultured Treponema sp.
TGGAATAGAAAATCTTCTAAAATAAAAGGCTTGTCGCACTGCTATGGATGCGAATCTTTCCCTTGTCGCGAAGCAATTGATGTTGGAATAGAAAATCTTCTAAAAACAGAAAATTGAATTCAAGCCATCTGAAAATGATTGCCATCATGGCGATGACAATCGACCATTTTGCGGATTTAATTTATCCCGGTTTCCCGGAAAACCCTGTCGCGATTTTTCCGCACATCATTGCATTGGTCGTCGCGAATTCTGTTCGGCTTTGAAATTTGCGACGACGGGGCACGCCCGAATGCGAAAATCATTTCGCAATTTTTTCGCGCTTTAGAAATTCGCCGATCGCCTTTTTGAGCGCAGACGCGTTTTCAAATTTGTGCGAGGCGATTCCGAGCGCGCGGGCGGCTTCGACATTGCTTTCGCGGTCGTCGGTGAAAAAAGTTTCGCTTGGCGAAAATCCTTCGGAAAGCAAAATGGTTTTCCAAAAATCCGTGTTCGGCTTTTCAAATCCGATTTTCTGCGAGGCGTAGGTTTCGTCGAAAATCGCATAGTCGCCTCGCGCCACGTGGCATTGCCAATGGCTTTCGATCGTGTTCGTTCCGCAAACCACGCGATGATTTTTTTTGCGCAGCGACAAAATTATTTTTTTCACGTCGGAATTCATTTTCGGATGGAAAAAAAGTTGCCACAAATTTGAGTCGATTTTTTTGCCGAGACGCGCGCCGACTTCGCGCCAGAATCCTTCTTCCGAAATTTTTCCGCGGCTCAAAAGTGAGAAAAAATTTTCGGCTTCGCCGAGTTTTTGCGCCGCGCGGAATTCTTCGACGGAAATTCCGAGCGTGGACGCGATTCGCGCTTCGGGCGGCGTGTTCTGCGTGACGACCCCTCCCATGTCAAAAATAAAAAGCATAGTCGATTTTACCCGATTGAAAATTTTTTGTCTATATGCTAGATTCTTTTTATGGACTTTGCGAGATTTTTTTTGAAGAAAGGCGAGGAGCGTGAAATTCGCCGCGGTTTTTTGTGGGCGTTCGACAACGAAATCGAGCGCGTGAAATTTTCGGACGGAAAAGATTGGAAGGACGCGCCGTTCGCGGAAATCGTCGCCGGCGGAAAAGTGAAGGACGGCGAGTGCGTGGAAATCTTTGCGAGCGCGGGCGGCTTTTTGGGAAGCGGCATCTTCAATTCAAAGTCGAAAATCGCCGTGCGGATCGTGAGCGACTTGCATGCCGACAAATTTTTCGAGGACAGGCAGAATCTCATTTTCAAGAAAATTTGCGACGCGTGCAATTTGCGCAGAATCCATTTCGCCGATGAAGACTCGTTCCGCGTTTGCTTCGACGAGGCGGATTTTCTTCCCGGCCTCACGGTGGAGCGCTACGTTTCGGAAGATGGAAAAATTTATCTTGTGGTCCAGTTTTTGGCTTTGGCGGCGGAAGTCTTTCGAAGCGAAATTCTTTCCGCGCTTGAAAAAGTTTTGAAGCCTTTCGCGATTTACGAGCGGAGCGACGCGGACGTGCGCGAAAAGGAAGGCCTTGAAAAAAAGAGCGGATGGATTGGGCGGCGCGGAAAAGAGGAAATCGTGATTGTGGAAAACGGCGTTCGGATTTGCGTGGATTTGCCTCGCGGACAGAAAACCGGATATTTCCTCGACCAAAAATTCAACCGTGCGGAAATCGCGCGATACTGCCACGGAAAGAATGTCCTCGACGCGTTCTGCCACACGGGCGCGTTCGGGCTGAACGCTTTTAAGGCGGGCGCGAAATCCGTGGTTTGCGCGGACATTTCTCCCGACGCGATTGAAATCACGGAAAAAAATATCGCGCTGAACGGCGCGGAAAAAGTCGCGAAAGCCGTTTGCGCCGACGTTTTCGAGCTTTTGCGCCAATACGAATCCGACGGAAAAAAATTCGATGTCGTCATACTCGATCCGCCGGCGTTCACGAAAAATGCGAAGGCGGTGAAAAAAGCGTACGGCGGCTACAAGGAAATCAACTTGCGCGCGATGCGCATTTTGAATCCGGGCGGAATTTTGGTGACATGCTCGTGCTCTTATTTTTTCGATTCGAACGTGTTTTATTCGATGCTCGCTTCCGCCGCCGAGGACAGCCACCGCAGGGTGCAGGTTTTGCAAAAGCGCGGAGCCGCGCCCGACCACCCGATTTTGCTCGGATATTCAAGGAGCGAATATCTTTGCTGCGCGATTTGCAGGGTCTTTTAAAATGGCTTCACTTCAATCTTCGTATAATTGCGTCGTGCTTTTGGGACCCACCGCCGTGGGAAAGACCGCTCTCGGCGTGCGCATGGCGGATTTTCTTTGCGGCGAAATCGTTTCGGCGGACTCGCGCCAAGTCTACAAGGGGCTTGACATCGGAAGCGGAAAGGATTTGGCGGAATATGAATTTCACGGCCGCGCCGTTCCGTATCATTTGATAGACATCGCCACGCTTTCCTGCGAATATTCCGTTTTTTTGTACCAGCAGGATTTCTACAAAGTTTTCAAATCGATTTTGGAAAAAGAAAAAATTCCCGTGATCGTCGGCGGCACGGGAATGTACCTCGACGCCGTGATTCGCGGATACGATTTGCTTCCCGTTCCAGAGGACAAGGAATTCCGCGAGTGGGCGAAAGACGTTCCGCTTGAAGAACTGGGAAAAATGCTTTTGTCGCTCAAGGGCGGCTCGATTCACGTCATGCGCGATTTGCTTGAGCGCGAGCGAGTCGTCAAGGCGATTGAAATCGAAAAATTCATCCAGAGTCCAGAATGCGAGGAATTCAAAAAAAGCCTCGAGGCGCGTCCTGAAATCCGCCCGCTCGTTTTGGGAACGACTTTGGAACGCGCGACGCTCCGCGCCAACATAAAAAGGCGGCTTTACGAGCGGCTCGATTCCGGGATGATTGAGGAAGTGGAGCGGCTGTATTCGGAAGGCGCGTCGTGGGAAAGGCTCGAAAAGCTCGGGCTTGAGTATCGTTTCGTTTCTGAATTTTTGGAAGGAAAATTTTCGAGCAAGGACGAGATGGCGGAAAAGCTGAACATCGCGATCGGGCAGTTCGCCAAGCGTCAGGAAACGTGGTTTCGCGGAATGGAAAAAAACGGCGTGAAAATAAATTGGCTTCCGAAAATTCCCGACTTGGATGCGAGGTTCGCCGCCGCGCGGAAATTTTTGGAAGACGCGAATTTCTCGTGAAGCCCCGCGCTCTACGCGCTCAAGGCTTCCGCCTCTACGGCGGATTCTATTTTCGTAAGGTAGCCCGTGCGGATGCAGCTTTCAAAAAGAGATTTGCTTATGTAGTCCGTTTTCACTTCGTTGTATCCGTCCTGGTCGCGGACGATTCGCACGACATAGCCGTCGTCCACTTCGCGAAGGACTGTCATGTAGTCGCTTGCCTTGCCAATGCTTTTCAATGTATAGGTTTCCATAGTACCTCCTCACGCCGCGACACGGCGCACACTTTTTGAATGTCGCTTGCCATTGCAAATTCCTGCGGCATATATTATTATTTTCGGAAAGCGAAAATAAAATATTAGCGTTTTTTGAACGCGCTTTTCGCGCTTGGAGGAAAATTGGATTTCGATTTTTGCGACGCGCATTTTCATTTGGTGCCGTTCTTGGAAATTTCAGGCGGACTGTCCTCGGAAAATTTTTTGGAAAATTCATTTTCAGCGAGCGATGAAATTGTCTCGGAAAAAATGTGCGCGGCGGCCTTTGAAGATTCCGCGAAATTTTTTCCGCCGAAGGAAAATCATTTTTTTTGCACTTGCGCGCATTCCAAAGAAGAATTTTCAAGGCAGGAAGAATTTTTGTCTTCGGACTTTTTTTGCCGCGAAAAAACCGTGCGCGCATTCGGCCTTCATCCGCAGAATCCGATTTTGGAAAACGCGGATTTTTTGGAACGGCTTTTGAAGGAAAGGAAAATCGAGGCGGTGGGCGAGGCGGGCTTCGACTTTTTTTCAGAGGAGCTCAAGGAAAACGCGGCGGCGCAGGAAGAGGCGTGGAACGTCCAGTTGCAGCTGGCGCAGGAATACGGCGCGACTTTGGTGGTGCACGCGCGGCGTGCGATGCAGAAGATTTTTGAGTACGCGCCGAAGCTAAAAAATTTGCGCTCGGTGGTTTTCCATTCGTTCGCAGCAAGCGCGGCGGACGCCAGCTCGATTTTGCGCCGCGGAGTGAACGCGTATTTTTCTTTCGGAAAGCCGATTTTGAACGGCGCGAAAAAGGCGCGTTCCTGCGTGAAATCCTTGCCGACGGAAAATTTGCTTTTCGAGACGGACGCTCCGTTCCAGACTTTGCGCTGGGAAGCCGCCACCCCTCCCTCCGACATCGCGCGCGTGTACCAATGCGCGTTCGAACTGCGCCGCCTCGCCTCGCGGCGCGCCTTGAGCGGCGAAGAAGGTTTTTCGTTCGGGGAATTCTGCGAAAATGTCAGGCGGAATTTTTCCTCGGCGTTCGGGATTTCGCGATGAAAGCATGGCTTGAAATCCGCGCCGCTTTGTGATTTTTCGCCGCGCCTGCTTTCTCCAGTTTCCGCGCTCGCTTTGCGATTTTTCGCCTTTTCCTCTTCACCTCGCATTTTTTTTCGTTTTTTCTTGACGGATTCCACTGATTTTTATTATCTTTGTAAATATGGAAGAAAAAGAAAAAGAGGAAATCGCAGAGCAACATTGCGAGCAGGCGGAATCTTCTGCGGAGGAATCTTGCGAAAAATGCGCGGACTCGGATTGCGCGGCTGGCGAATGCGCTTGTGCCGATGTGGAGCAGGAGGCGGAAAAAGAGCCTTCTCCCGAAGAAAGGATTGCGGATTTGGAAAAGGAAGTCGCCGACTTGAAGGATCAGCTTTTGCGTCGCGCGGCCGACTTCGACAATTACCGCAAGCGCATGATAAAGGAAAAGCAGGAAGCGTTCGACTATGCCAACGCCGCGCTTTTGCAGGACTTGCTTGAAAGCATCGACAATTTGGAGCGGACCGTCGCGGCGGCGGAAGGAACTACGGACGCGAAGTCCATCGCGGACGGCGTGAAGATGATTGGCTCGTCGCTTGTCGGAATGCTTGAGAACAAGTACAATTTGACGGCGTATGGCGCGCCCGGCGACGCTTTCAATCCGGACGAGCACGAGGCTCTTCGCAGCGAGCAGGCCGACGTGGAAAGTCCCGTCATCAAGGAAGTGTACTTGAAAGGCTACAAACTGAAGGATCGCGTTATCCGCAACGCGAAAGTTTCGGTCTCAATGCCGAATGAATAGAAAACTTTGCCTTATGGTAATGAAATAGAATTTGCTAGGAGGAAAATTATGGGAAAGATTATTGGAATTGACTTGGGAACTACGAACTCTTGCGTCGCCGTCATGGAAAACGGCGAGCCGGTCGTAATCCAAAACTCCGAGGGCGGACGCACCACGCCTTCAATCGTCGGATTCACTTCGAAAGGCGACCGCATTGTCGGCTTGCCCGCGAAAAACCAGATGGTCACGAATCCGAAGAACACCGTCTATTCGGCGAAGCGCCTCATCGGGCACAAATTCTCCGAACTTCAGGGCGAGGCGACGAAATTGCCTTACAAAGTCGTCGATCACGGACAGGATTTGCGCATCGAAATTGACGAAAATGGAAGCGTGAAGCAGTACAGCCCGCAGGAAATCTCGGCGTTCGTCTTGCAGAAGATGAAAAAGACCGCCGAAGATTATCTCGGCTCGGAAGTGACCGAGGCCGTTATCACCGTGCCCGCCTATTTCAATGACGCGCAGCGCCAGGCCACGAAAGACGCGGGAAAAATCGCCGGACTTGACGTGAAGCGCATCATCAACGAGCCGACGGCGGCTTCTTTGGCGTTCGGCTACAAGGAAGATCAGGCGAAGGAAAAGACGATCGCCGTCTACGACTTGGGCGGCGGCACGTTCGACATTTCCATCTTGGAATTGGGCGACGGCGTTTTCGAAGTGAAGTCCACGAACGGAAACACGCAGCTCGGCGGCGACGACTGGGATCGCGTGGTGATAAATTGGCTCATCGCCGAATTCAAAAAGGACACTGGAATCGACCTCGGAAACGATCCGATGGCGATGCAGCGTCTGCGCGAGGCGGCGGAAAACGCGAAAATCTCGCTTTCGAACCAGACGAGCGTTGACATCAACTTGCCGTTCATCACGGCGGACGCCACAGGGCCGAAGCACTTGCAGAAAAATCTCACGCGCGCTCAGTTCGAGCAGATGACGGACAGCCTTTTCGAGGCGACCAAAGAGCCTTGCCGCAAGGCTATGTCGGATGCCGGCGTTACCGCCGACCAAATCGACGAAGTCTTGCTCGTGGGCGGTTCGAGCCGCATGCCGAAAGTCCAGGAAATCGTAAAGCAGATTTTCGGAAAAGAAGGAAACCGCTCGGTGAACCCAGACGAGGCTGTGGCAGTGGGCGCGGCGATTCAGGGCGGTGTTCTCGGCGGCGACGTGAAGGACGTGCTTTTGCTCGACGTCACGCCGCTTTCGCTCGGCATCGAGACGCTCGGCGGAGTTTGCACGAAGCTCATTCCGCGCAACACGACGATTCCGACGAAAAAAAGCCAGATTTTCTCCACGGCGGCGGACGGACAGACGGCTGTCTCCATCCACGTCTTGCAGGGCGAACGCGAAATGGCGGCGCAAAACCGCACTCTCGGAAATTTCGACTTGGTGGGAATTCCCGCCGCGCCTCGCGGCGTTCCGCAAATCGAAGTTACCTTCGACATTGACGCGAACGGCATCGTCCACGTTTCCGCCAAAGATTTGGGCACCGGCAAAGAGCAGCACATCCAAATCACTTCTTCAAGCGGACTTTCCGAAGAGGAAATCAACCGCATGGTGAAGGACGCGGAAGCCAACGCCGCAAGCGACAAGGCCAAGCGCGAGGGAATCGACGCGAAGAACGAGGCGGACAGCCTGATTTACGCCACGGAAAAAACGCTCAAGGAAATGGGCGACAAAGTGGATTCTGCGGAAAAGCAGAAAATCGAGGATGCCATCGCCGAGCTGAAGAAGGTCATGGAAGGCGACAACGTTTCTGAAATCAAGGCCAAGACCGAAAGCCTCAAGCAGGCTTCCTACAAAATCGCCGAAGAGCTGTACAAGCAGCAGGCGGCGCAGGGAGCGGCTGGCGCAGGTCCTGAAGCGGGCGCGAATCCGGCGAACGACGCAGGCTCTTCGGCTGGCTCGCAAGGCGGCTTTGACAAAGGCAGCGCGGAAGACGTGAACTACGAGGTGCACGACTAAATTGCGAATGGCGGTCGCGGCCGGAAAATTCCGGCTGTTGACCTCCATTTGATTTTGTAGTATATTGAAAAAATGGGCAAGCGAGATTATTACGAAGTTCTTGGCGTAGACAAAAAAGCGACTCTTGAAGAAATAAAAAAGGCGTACCGAAAGCTCGCCGTAAAATACCATCCCGACCGAAATCCGGGCGACAAGGATGCGGAGGACAAATTCAAGGAGGCGACCGAAGCCTACGAGATTCTTTCCGACGACAAAAAGCGCCCGATTTACGACCAATACGGCTTTGCGGGGCTGGAAGGCATGGGCGGAGGCGGCGCGCAATATTCGCACGCGTTCACCGACTTTGCCGACCTTTTCGGCGGCATGGGCGGCGGATTCGGCGACATCTTCGAAAACATTTTCGGCGGAGGCTATTCGCGGCGTTCCCGGCAGGACGACAATACTGGCGCGTCGCTGCGCTACGATTTGGAAATTTCCTTCAAGGACGCGGTGTACGGCACTAAAACCGAACTTCGATTTTCTCGAAACGAACTTTGTCCCACTTGCGGCGGCAACGGAAGCGAAAGCGGCACCGGCAAAAAGACTTGCCCGCAATGCGGCGGCGCGGGACAGATTCGGCGCAACACCGGATTTCTTTCCATGGTGCAGACTTGCCCGCAATGCGGCGGCTCCGGACAAATAATCGAGCATCCGTGCAAGGCTTGCCGTGGAAGCGGCTACAAAAAAGAAAGCAAGGCCGTGACGCTCACGATTCCCGCCGGAGTGGACGACGGACGCAGGATTGTGATTCCCAAGCAGGGCGATGCCGGCAAAAATGGCGGCGCGCGCGGCGATTTGATCGTCGTGCTCCACGTCCGAAGCCACGAATATTTCGAGCGCAGCGGAAACGACCTTTATTGCGCCGTGCCAGTTTCCATAAGCCAGGCGGCTTTGGGCGCGACGATTACAGTTTCCTCGCTTGACGACCGCAAGATTGACATTCCTGTGGCCGCCGGCACGCAGAACGGAAAGATGCTCCGCATAAAAGGCGAGGGCGTTCCGCATTCGGGCGGCTCGCGGAAAGGCGACTTGTACATAAAAGTGATGGTTCAAGTGCCGGAAAGACTTTCTTCGCAGGAAAAGAAATTGCTTCAGGCGTTCGCCGACGCGGAAAATCCCACGAAAGAGCCGAAACTCATTCCGCTTTCGTCCCTCGCAAGGTAATCGGGCAGGTGAGAAACCGCCCTTGATTTTTGGCATCGCAGGAAACGCCATTTTGCAGTTTTTTAAATTTGGAAAATGACGTTTCCATGCGCGAAGACGCCCGGATTTCGCAAGGCGAAACTCGTAAGCGGGGCTTTGCCCTGCGGCTTTTTCCGGCGAAATGTGAAATTGCGGCGCGAGAACATGCTTCGGCAAGCGTTTTTTCGGCCCTCAATTATTTTGCTAAAAATTTATATTTTTTCTTTTGTTTTCGGCGGATTTTTTTTCTATATCAATATAATTTGAAAATTGAATTTTCGCGCTTGAATTTTCCTTCGCCGAAGAATTTTTCAAAATCTATTTTTTTTTCTTCCCTTTTTGCCGATAATGTGATATAATGAAGTGTATTTTTAGGGGTTTTTATGCTAAAAAATAAAAAGCGAAATGTATTCATAATTTCGAATCTTTTGTTCGTGGCGATTTTTTTGTTGGTCTCGTACTTGATTTTGCCGCCGGACGGAATTCGAAATGATAAATTCTATTTTCAGCAAATCGAATACGTTTCTGCTATGAGACAGGCGATGTTTTTGGGCAAGGACACTCGTTATATTCTTGTGCTTGAATTCATTTTCCTGCTTGCATGTTTGCTTGTGGCGAACACTGTTTCAAAGATTATGAGCGACAAGTTTGAATACAACACGCTCAAAAAGACCGAGACTTCCTATTTGCAGCGTTTTATCGAAGCCTTGCGATTCTGTTATTCGCTCGATGACTTTTACGAAATCATAAAGACGATTTTGGAGCGCACCGCCGACTGTTCCGTGATTTTTTTGGACAGCGCGAAAGATTATGTTTTGTATTGCTCTTCGGATTCGCTCACAAACGATCCGCGCACGGTTCAGGTTCTCGGACAAAATTTCCCTAAGACTTGGGATGAGGGAAGTTACTTTTTCAGCGATCATCTCGGGCTTGTTTCTTCCCACAAGAACGCCCGCGGCTTTTTCATCAGTTTCTCAAATTACCATTTCTTTGTTTTCTGTCGCTACACACGGCTTTTTGATACGGGAATCTACAACGACTTGTTCGAGGAATGCGTTCGGTTTGGATTCCGCGCGGAAACAATTTCAAATTTGTCGGAAATCGCTTCGCTTTCCAAAGACTGGGCGCAGTTGGCGGAAACTCAGCGCGTGTTCCTTCCGCAGAAATTGCCGGAAACGAATCGTCTCAAGATGGCGGCGTATTATCGTCCGCTCGTCAATGTTTCGGGCGACTATTATACGGCGCTTCCAATCGATGAGCACAAGACGCTTTTGATGCTCGGCGATGTTTCGGGAAAAGGTTTGCCGGCCGCGCTGATCATGGGATTGATCATGAATACGGTGAAAATCACCGAGGACAAAGAAGACTTGATTTCGATTGTGTACAATATAGACAAGGCTATAAAGAATATGAAATTGCAGGACAAATACACTGTCCTTTTCATAAGCGTCCTCGACACGCATAAAATGACCATCCGCTATGTGAATGCCTCCATGTCCGACCCCGTAATCATAACTCGCGCCCCTGACGGACACACGATAAAGCCGCTCGCTTCGAATTGCGGCGTTGTCGGCATCATTGACTTGGACGACGTTCGCATCGACGAACGCAAGATTTTCAATGGTGACTTGATTATGTTCGCGTCCGACGGCGTGAGCGAAGTGATGAACGACGAAGGCGTGGAACTTGGCGATACTGAAATTTACAAGGAAACGATAATCAAAGGCGCGTCAAAGACTCCGCAGGAATTTGTCGATGACGTGGTGAAGCTCATCTTTGAGTACAAGGGCGACAACGCGTTGCACGATGACATTACGATGTTGATAACGAAGGTGGTCAGGTAATGGTTTATGTTTTTATTAACGCAATATTTGCGGTGATGATGCTTAGGCTTTCGCTTAGCGTGGACACGGGCAATTCCAAAGACGAAACGTCCATTGTGAATGTCGCCTTGCTTTCCGCCGCGTTCGCGTTTTTGATGGGAATAATGACGCTTGTCGTGCTTGCAGGACCGCAGAATTTTGCGATTTTCTTGGAGCACGTGATGCTTTTTTTGCTGGGGCTTTTCTACATTTTCGTGGCAATGTGCTTTTTGAGATTTGTGTTTGAAAATAAATCCTTCATTTTCTTTTTGCAGATTGTTTTGATAGCGTTGGCTCTTTACATGTCTGCGATGAAAATTTCCGTGGGCGACTATATGAAATTGAATTTTGTATCCGAAAGCGTTTTTCCGCAGGCGGCTGAGGGCACTATAAAATTCACTTGGCTTGATTTTTATTACGCCATTTTCGTTTTCCTTGTTCCGTGCTTTTCGCTTTTGATTTTGATGGTTTACACGGAAAATTTGCGAATGTGGTCGCTTTTTCAGCGTTCTGTTTTTTTCGCGGGTGCGCTCGTGCTTTCATGGATTGGGAACATCGCGCTGCTTTTTGCCACAGCATACATTCCGCTGATAATTTCGCTTTGCCCGATTGTGATTTGCCTCGTTACGATAATTTTAACAAAGTCTTCCGTCTGCAAAAAAATCTACACCGCCACGATGATGCTGTTCCAGCTTTTCAGGATGATCATGGAATTCGCGTTGCCCGCCGCGATAGGAGCGCTCTTGTATGTATGGCTTCGGCCGCTCCACGGACAAAGCCGCTTGGTTTACTATGCCGCGTTGTTCGTTCTGGTCGCGTTGGTGACGTTCGCATTCCATATTCTAATTAAGAAACTTTCCACGATTATAGTGCGAAACTTGTCAATGTACGGCGAGGCGTTCGAGTCGGATCTCGTGGCGATAAACTATGACGACGAAACGTTGGATGTCTGCTCTACATTCTATAATATTTTCAGCATGCGTGTTTCCGTGGACTCGATGAAGATTCTCGTGGTCGGAGGAAACAACGAGCTGAACACGGTTTTCGCTTCGAAAGGCGCGAAAGTCTCGCTTTCCATTCAAAACCCGGGACTTGAAGCCATTTGCGCGCAAAACGTGAACGTCTTTTCTTTGGACGATATGGAAGTCATTTACGACTTGCATATGAAGCGCGATGAAATCGAAAGACTTTTCGCGGAACTTGAGGCGGAAGTCTTGATAATCCTTCGCGAAGGCTCTCGCTTGCTCGGATTGCTCGCTTTGGGAAACAAGCGCGGCGATTTGGGCTACGACGAATATGACAAGACCGTATTCAACAATCTCTATCCGTATTTTTTCGTTTTCGGATATTACATGAGCAACATCGCCAACGCTTCTGTGGTCGGAACTGTCAACCGCGAAATCAAGATGTCCGCCCAGATAATCAAGTCCATTCAGGAGAACATGGATCGAGTGGAAAGCCCCAAAATGGATGTGGGCTACTTGATGCTTCCTGCGCACAATATCGGCGGCGAATTCGTGGATTCCATCCGCTTGAACGAAACGCGCCATCTTTTGGTTGTGGGAGCGCTCAGCGGAAAGGGAATCAGCGCGAGTATGAACATGGTCATTCTCAAGTCCATCATACGCGTGTTCTTGGCCACTACGCACGACTTCAAAAAATTGGTTTCGAAAATAAATAACTTTATCCGATTCGATTTGCCAAAAGGAACGTTCTTCGCGGGCGTGTTCTGTTTGATGGATTTTGAAACCGACACGCTCTACTATATCAACTGCGGAATTTCCACGATGCTTTTGTACACGCGCTCGTTCAACAATGTAATCGAAATTCAGGGAAAAGGATTCGTGCTCGGATTTGCGAAGGATGTGAGTCCTTTGCTCAAGGTGCGGCAAATCAAGCTTAATTCCGGCGATGTTTTGGGAATCACCACGGAAGGAATCATAAAAAGCCATTCGCTTCGTGGCGACCGATATGGCAAAGACAATATCCGCAAGTCCATGACGGAAAACTATATGTACGACGGAATGCACATGGTTTCCTTCCTGCTCGACGACCTCAAGCGGTTCATCGCAAAAGATGTTGACGAGGATATTACAGTTATGATGATTCGCTATCTTGGAAAAGACTTGCAGGGAACAATTGTGCCGGATGACGATTCCGAAGCGGAAAATTCGGAAACGCCTTCCGAACCCGTGGACGAGCAGTCTTAAGGAGGACGAAAAATGGAACTTTTGTCAATCAACGAAAAGCGTGGCGCGAACTATATTATGTTCGAACTGAACGGCTCGATAAATTCATACACGATTTCGGATTTCCAGAATCGCGTCTATGCGGCCATTAAGGAATCGAATCTTGTGCTCGACCTTTCAAATGTGTTTGAAATCGACTCGGTTGGAATGGGCGTGATAATGGGCGCGTTCAATGACGGACTTGAATCAGGAAAAAAGCTTTTTTTGCTGAATATGTCTCCGCAGGCGCAAATAACCGTTTCAAACACAGGCTTCATCGACGCTTTCAACGTAATTTCCTCGGTGGCGGAAGTGTATTGATTCGCATTGCGCGTGAGCGCAGATTAAAATAATTTCCAAGCAGAAACAGGCATTGAAAAATCTGATTTTTTTATGCCTGATTCGCATTGCGCGTGAGCGCAGGTTTAAATAATTTCCAAACAGAAACAGACATAGAAAATTCTGATTTTTTTTAATGCCTGATTTTCGGCGCGTTTCCGCTTTTTCAGGCGCGGCAATAAAAATTCCGTCTTCCGGACAAATATCGTTCGCGGGCGGATTGACGTCGCGTCCGTTAGTCAATGCTAATAATGCTCGTATTTTTCAATTTTTTCGCATTTTAATCTTCACAAAAATCAAATCCTGTTGTATAATTAAAGTGATATTCTGTAAGTGTCGCCGCGCAATTTCGCGCGCTAAAAATTGGCTTTCGAAAATCGCATTTTCGTCCGCAATTTTTATTATATTTTATTATGGGAGTTAAGTCAAAATGTAGCCCGAAATGGCTTCGATATTTTGGCTTGTCAAGTTTCGGTTTGAAACTTGCATATCAAATGCGCATTTTGCTTTGTCGCGGATGCGCGTAAAAAGTCAAACGAACGCTCGAAGGCTTCTTGACTTTTTATGGGAGTTTTTATGAACAAAATCACAATCATTGGCGCGGGCCAGGTCGGCTCGACAATCGCGTATGCGCTCACGCTCAGGCAGTTGGCGTCTGAAGTCCTTCTCATCGACATCGACAAGGATCGTGCGAAGGGCGAGGCAATGGACATCTATCAGGGAACGCCGTTCCTCGGGCCGGTTTGGGTTCACGCGGGCGAATATTCCGACGCGACAAATTCGGACATTGTTGTCATCACTTCGGGCGTGGGAAGAAAGCCCGGACAGAGTCGCTTGGATTTGGTCAAGACAAATGTGGGCATAATGAAATCAATCATTCCTGAAGTTACGAAGGCCGCGCCGAACGCGCTTTTCATAATCGTCGCGAATCCCGTGGACATCCTCACTTATCAGTTCGTGAAAAAGTCCGGCATTCCGCAAAACCGCGTTCTCGGCTCCGGAACTATGCTTGACACGGCTCGATTCCGCGCGCGCATCGCAGAAACTTACCGCGTGGGTCAGGAAAATGTGCACGGCTACGTGTTCGGCGAGCATGGCGACTCTTCGTTCGTGCCGTGGTCGCTCGCCAATATCGGCTCGATTCCCGTTGACGAGTACGCTTCAGCTTTGCGCGAAATCAAGGGCGCGTCGTTCAACAAGGACGACGTGGAAGATTACATCCGAAAGTCCGGCGGAATCATCATCGCCGCGAAAAAGGCCACGAATTACGGCATCGGCGTTACGGTCACTTCTCTCATCGAGGCGCTCAACTATGACACGGATTCGCTTTTGACGCTTTCTTCATATATTGACGGCGAGTACGGAATCAACGACGTTTGCCTTTCGATTCCGCTCATCGTGAACGCCAAAGGAATTACGAGCCATCTCGAGCCGAAAATCACTGACGATGAAGTTGAAAAGCTCCGCCACAGCGCGCAGTGCCTCAAGGACGTCATCAGCCAAGTCGAGGCGGATTTCTAAAAAGAAGTGCGTTGAAAATGCGGTTTTCGCTTCGTTGCAAAATCGCGTTTTTAGCGACTCTCGAATCTGAAGATTCGCTCGTGTTAAAAATTAAGGAGTGTTTCAATGGAATATAGGATTGAGCACGATTCGATGGGCGAGGTGAAAGTCCCCGCCGACAAATTGTGGGGCGCGCAAACCGAACGCAGCCACGAGAATTTTCTCATAGGCGTGGGGCAGGAAACAATGCCTCGCGAAATCACGCGCGCGTTCGGCTATCTCAAAAAGGCCGCGGCCATGGCAAACCATGAGCTAAAAGGCGAAAAAATGACTTCCGAGAAATTGAAAGCCATTTCCAAGGCTTGCGACGAAGTGATTTCGGGCGCGTTGAACGAAAATTTCCCGCTCGTTGTTTGGCAGACCGGAAGCGGCACGCAAAGCAATATGAATTGCAACGAAGTCGTCGCGAACCGCGCGAATCAAATTGCGGGCAAAAAAATCTGCCATCCGAACGACGACATCAATATGAGCCAGTCTTCGAACGACACTTTTCCCACTGCGATGCACATCGCGGCGGCCACGGAAGTGGAAGACAAGCTTTTCCCCGCAATCGACACGCTCGTGGAAACTTTCAAGAATTTGGAAAAAGTCAACAAGGGCATCGTAAAGAGCGGACGCACGCACTTGCAGGATGCCGTCCCGATTCAGTTCAGCCAGGAAATTTCTGGCTGGCGGACGAGCCTCGAGCGCGACAAGGAAATGCTGAAATCTTCGCTGCCGTATTTAAAGCAGCTCGCGCTTGGCGGCACCGCCGTGGGCACTGGCTTGAACGCGCCCAAAGGCTTTGACAAGCTTGTGGCGCAAAAAGTTTCCGAGCTCACTGGCAAGGAATTCAAAACCGCGCCCAACAAATTCCACGCGCTCACAAGCAAGGACGAAATCGTGTTTGCCCACGGCGCGGTGAAGGCTTTGGCGTGCGACATGATGAAAATCGCGAACGACGTGCGCTGGCTCGCTTCTGGCCCGCGCTGCGGCATCGGCGAAATCCACATTCCTGAAAACGAGCCTGGAAGTTCGATCATGCCTGGCAAAGTGAATCCCACGCAATGCGAGGCGGTCACGATGGTGGCGGTGCAGGTTTGCGGAAACGACGCGGCGATCGGCATGGCGGCTTCCCAGGGCAATTTCGAGCTGAACGTTTTCATGCCGGTAATCGCGTACAATTTCTTGCAGTCGGTGAGGCTTTTGGCGGAAGCGATGATTTCGTTCAACAAGAATTGCGCCGTCGGCATCACGGCGAACAAGGAGAAAATGCATTTCAACTTGTACAATTCGCTGATGCTCGTTACCGCGCTCAATCCGTACATTGGCTACGAAAACGCGGCGAAAACCGCGCACAAGGCGTTCGACGAAAACATTTCGCTGAAAGAAGCCTGCGTGGGCTTGGGCTTTTTGACGGCCGAAAAATTCGACCAAGTTTTCAAGCCCGAGCAAATGGCGAAATAAATTAGTTGAAAATATTATAGAGGATTCGAATGGACGACCAGAAAATTTATTCTTATTTTCCCGGCTGCACTCTGAAGAACAAGGCGAAAGACTTGGATTTGTATGGCAGGCTTTCGGCAAAGGCTCTCGGATTTCAGCTCGAGGAAATTCCCGAATGGCAATGTTGCGGCGGCGTTTATCCTGCGGGCAAAAACGAAATCGCGCCCAAACTTCCTTCGGTGCGGGCTTTGGCTGCGGCGCGGGACAAAGGGCGTGCGCTCGTGACGCTTTGTTCGGCGTGCTACAACGTTCTCAAGCAAGTGAACGGCGATTTCCAGAATGACGAAAACGTCATACTCAAGGCGAACAATTATCTTGCCGAGGACGAAATTTCATACCACGGCGAGGCGCGTGTGCTTCATTTTTTGGAAGTGCTCCGCGACGAAATCGGCTGGGATGCCGTGAAAGCCGCAGTGAAAAATCCGCTTAAAGACAAAAAAATCGGCGCGTACTATGGCTGCCTTTTGTTGCGGCCGAGCAAGGCTTTGGAATTCGACGACCCCGAAAATCCGAAAATTTTGGAGGATTTCATAAAGGCCATCGGCGCGACTCCTGTGATTTACGCCGAGCGCAACGAATGCTGCGGAGCGTACGCCGAATTCGAGGACGCTTCGATTCCAAAAAAGCGCGCCGAAAAGATTCTCGGCAACGCGCAGGAAATGGGCGCGGATTTTCTCGTTACGAGTTGTCCGCTTTGTCGATACAATCTCATAAAAAACAAGGGCGAATCTCCGCTCGATGTTTTCTATTTCACGGAACTTTTGGCCGAAGCCCTTGGCGTAAAGAAATGATGACAAAAATGCTGCCAAATGGCGCGGGATTTTATCATCAATTTTCAGCGATGGATGAAGTTTCGACTTCCGGATCGCTGAAAACGCGATTTCACGGCGAAGCGAGAAATCGCAGTACATACGCTTTGAGTTTAAAAAACTTAAAGCGTTAAAATCAGCGACGATATTTTAGTTGCGGATTTTAACATTGACAAGTTTCTACAGTCGCGTTGCGACTCACTAGACTTGCATATCAAATGCACATTCTCGCTTCGTTGCGAATGTGCGTAAGAAGTCAAGAGCAGAATTGAAATTTCGCTTCTGGCTTTTTATGGGAGACTGCGAATGCTTGAATCTGAAATGCTCAAGTATAAAAAATTCATTCTCGAAACGAGCGGAGTTAATCCGAAAAAATGCATGGTTTGCGGAAAGTGCTCGGGCACTTGTCCGAACTATGACGCGATGGAATATCATCCGCATCAATTCGTGCAGATGGTGGAAAACGGCGAGATTGAGCCGCTTTTGAAAAGCAAGTCGATTTACGCTTGCCTTTCTTGCTTTGCGTGCTTGGAGAGATGTCCTCGACAAGTGGAGCCAGCCAAGTTGATTGACGCGGTTCGGACTGTCGTGGGGCGCGAGCGCGGCGACCATCACCTTGACCCGAGCGAAGTCCCGCAAATGATTTGCGACGACACGCCCCAGCAGCTTGTGATGAGCGCGTTCAGGAAATATAAGAAATAGGAGGCTGCAGATGGAAAGAATCGGTGTTTTTGTGTGCCACTGCGGCACGAACATAGCGGGCACGGTGGACGTTGCCAAGGTCGCCGAGGAACTCGGAAAAGTGCAGGGCGTGGTTTTTTCCACGCATTACACTTACATGTGTTCTTCGGCCGGACAAAAAATGATCGAGGATCACATCAAGGAAGACGGACTTACGGGTGTCGTCCTTTGTTCGTGCTCTCCTCGCATGCATGAAAAGACATTCCGTGGCTGCGCGGAAAGGGCCGGCCTCAATCCGTACAAGGTAGAAATCGCCAATATCCGCGAGCAGACTTCGTGGGTCGAAAAGGACATTGAAAAGGCCACTGCCAAAGCGATCGCGCTTGGAAAGGCCGCCATCGCAAAGACGATTTTGGACACGCCGCTCACGCCGGGCGAAACGCCAATGACGAAGCGCGCGCTCGTAATCGGCGGCGGCATCGCGGGAATCACGGCCGCCCTCGACATCGCGGACGCAGGTTTTCCGGTGGATTTGGTGGAACGAAAGCCGACGATCGGCGGAAAAATGGCGATGCTCGACAAGACGTTCCCCACGCTCGACTGCGCCTCGTGCATCGTCACTCCGCGCATGACCGAAGTGGGTCAGCATCCGAATATCCGAATCCTTTCGTACAGCGAAGTGGTCGGCGTTCACGGCTACATCGGAAATTTCAGCATCGACATAAAGCGGCACGCCCGCTACGTGGACGAGACAAAATGCACGGGCTGCGGCGAATGTACCGAAAAATGTCCGATGAAAAAAGTGCCGAATGATTTCAATTTGAATTTGAACAACAAGACTGCCGTCTACATTCCGTTCGCGCAAGCTGTTCCGAAAATCGCGACGATTGACGCGAACTACTGCCTTCACCTCACTTCGATGGCAAAAGGCAAGGACAATGTTTGCGGAATGTGCGAAAAAGTTTGCGGCGCGAAGGCAATCAATTTCGCCGCCAAAGATGAAGTCATCACCGAAAAATACGGCGCGATTGTAGTGGCCACGGGCTACGAAATGATTGACCTCAAGCCTTACGGCGAATATGCCTACGGCGAATGCAAGGACGTTGTTTCCTCGCTGGAATACGAGCGACTGATGAACGCCTCAGGACCTACGAGCGGGCATCTTTTGCGCCCGTCCGACGGAAAAGAGCCGAAAAAAATCGTGTTCATCCAGTGCGTGGGAAGCCGCTGTTCGGCCGAGGGCAAAGGCAATTCATACTGCTCGAAAGTGTGCTGCATGTACACCGCCAAGCAGTCGATTTTGACACGCGACCATTATCCCGACACCGAATGCTATGTCTTCTACATTGACGTGCGAACGCCGGGAAAACAGTTCGACGAATTCTACCGCCGCGCGGTGGAACAATACGGAATCCACTATATAAAAGGAATGGTCGGAAAGGTTACGCCGCAGGCGGACGGCTCGATCGACGTTCAGGGAAGCGACCTCATTTTGAACAGGCAAGTTCACATCAAGGCGGACATGGTTGTGCTCGCCGGCTCGCTCGAAGCGAATCCTTCGGCGCGTCCGCTCGCCACGATGCTCGCCACTTCCATGGACAACGACGACTTCTTCCTTGAAGCGCACGTCAAACTCCGCCCGGTGGAAAGTCCCACGGCAGGCATTTTCCTTGCGGGAACGTGCCTCGGACCTCGCGACATTCCGGAAACCGTCGCGCAGTCTTCGGGAGCGGCGGCGAAGGCGATTTGCCTTTTGATAAAGGACAAATTGCAGAACAATCCTTGCACGGCAAAACCCGACGAAAATCAGTGCAACGGATGCGGCCAGTGCGAAAATGTCTGTCCTTACGGCGCGATTTCGTATGTGGAAAAAGATTTCCGCGGACCGAACCGCACGACGATCGCTCGGCGCGTTTCGCAAGTGAACAGCGCGATGTGCCAGGGCTGCGGCGCGTGTACCGTCGCCTGTCCTTCCGGCGCTATGGATTTGCAAGGCTTCAGCAACAAACAAATTTTGGCGGAGGTGGATGCCGTGATTTAAGTTTTGAAGATTGGCGATTTCCTTTCGGAAACGTCGATCTTCAGAAAATTATGAATCATTGGTAAAATGCTTATGGAAAACACGAACGAAAAAACTTGGACACCGAAAATCGTGGCGTTTTGCTGCAATTGGTGTTCATACGCGGGCGCGGATTTGGCAGGAAACAACCGCCTTGAATATCCCGCCAACGTCAAGATAATACGAATTCCCTGCTCGTGCCGCTTGAATCCGCTCTTCATTTTGAGGGCATTCCAGCGCGGCGCGGACGGCGTGATTTTGTGCGGATGTCACCCCGGCGACTGCCATTATTCCACGGGAAATTATTTCGCGCGCCGAAGAATGACGCTTCTTTTTTCGATGCTCGATTTCCTCGGAATTGAAAAAGGACGCACTCGCGTGGAATGGTGCTCGGCCGCCGAAGGCGTTCGCTTTGCCGGAATCATGAACGACTTCGTGGAAAAAATCACGAAGCTCGGCGAAAACAAAAAATTGGAGGACGTAAGATGCAAGACGGCAAACTGACTTCCGATTTGGTGAAAATCGCAAAGGAAAAACTTTCCTCCGGCGCGGTGCAGTCGGTCGTGGGCTGGAAAAAAGGCCTTTTTGACTACGATGTCACTCCGGCAGTTTTCAGGAATGAAAAGGATCTCGAGAATTTTGTCTACAACGAATATTGCGGAGCGAACCTTTCAAAATATTTGGTGAAAATCACTCGCGCGATTGAGACCGCGAAATCCACCACTCGCGTGAACAATGCGATGGCAAAGCAGCGCGATCCGAACGCGCAGGACAAGCCGATTCCGCAGGAAAAAGTCCTCGTTTTCCTCAAGCCGTGCGACACGTACAGTTTCACGCAGCTTCTCAAGGAAAGCCGAATCGCCCGCGACGATGTTTTCGTGGTGGGAATTCCTTGCGACGGAATGAAAGATCCCGATTATGGCGACTTGGCGGAGCGTTGCGCGAACTGCAAGAGCAAAAAGCACATCACTTACGACGAGCTTGTGGGCGAAGAAGGCGATGTTTTGGAAAGCGGACGTTTCGACGGCGTGGAATACATCGAAAAAATGACTCCGCAAGAACGTTATGATTTTTGGCGAAACGAATTTTCTCGGTGCATCCGCTGCAACGCCTGCCGCGATATATGCCCCGCCTGCACTTGCGAAAAATGCGTCTTCGACAACAATTCGATGTACACTTCGCAAAAAGTGGCGCAAGTGCCGTTCGAAGAAAGCCTGTACCACATCATCCGCGCATGGCATGTGGCGGGACGATGCACGGACTGCGGCGAATGTTCGCGCGTGTGCCCCGAGCACATTCCGCTCCATTTGCTCAACCGCAAGTTCATCAAGGACATCAATGAAATCTACGGTCCGTATATCGCGGGAAGCGACATGGAAACAAAGCCGCCGATGCTCACGTTCACTCAAGATGACGCCGAGCCGAGCGTGGTGTACGAACGTTCGCCTGAACAAGGGGGAGAATAATGCTTTCGATTCAAAAAGACAAAATCGATTCGCTTTTCGAGGCGATTGCCCAAGGCAGGACGCTTTACCTTCCTGTGGACAACACTTCGGGCAACGCGAATTTTGAAAAATGGCAGAGCGGAAAAAAGCTTTCCGCCGCGCTCAAGACCGTCCGCAGTGCGAAAGATTTTTTCTTTCCCAAGGCCGAACGGCTCGTGAACTATAAGATTCAGGACGGAAATATCACGGTCGAAGATCCGCGCAAGGAAATCGACGACTTCGTGATTTTCGGCGTGCGAGCCTGCGACGCGAAAAGTTTCGAAGTGTTCGACAAAGTTTACATCGGCGATCCGAAATACGTGGATTCCTACTATAAAAATCGCCGCGACCACGGCATCGTGATGACTCTCGCATGCAATTCGCCCGCCGAAACTTGCTTTTGCAAGGCCTACGACATCGACGCTTCCGCGCCCGTTGGCGACGTCACTTGCTGGGAAACGGACGGCGAATATTTTTTCAATCCGAACACTGACAAAGGCACTGCGCTTTTGGAAAGCGTGAAGTCGCTGCTTTCGGAAAAAGACGAAAAGCCCGTCGTGGAACTCAAGGCGAAAATCAAGGAAAAAATCGAAAAATTGCCGTTTGCAAAACTCGACCTTTCCAAATTCCAGGGAAAGGACATGTTGAAGCTTTTCAACGCGCCGGTTTGGAATGGCTTGAGCGAAGCGTGCCTCGGCTGCGGAACTTGCACTTACGTTTGCCCGACTTGCATGTGCTTCGACGTGCGCGACTTTGACGACGGAAAATGCATTCGGCAAGTGCGCTGCTGGGACAGCTGCATGCATTCGGACTTCACGCAGATGGCCGCGGAAAATCCCCGCCACACGCAAAAGGAAAGATTCCGCCAAAGGTTCATGCACAAACTTTTGTACTATCCGATGGCGCACGACGGACTTTGCATGTGCGTCGGATGCGGACGCTGCCTTGAGAGCTGCCCGATTCACATGAACATCGTCAAGGTGATAAAAGAATTCAACTCGACTGATTTGGAAAATTCGGCAGGAGGAAATTGATGGAAGCGAAAGAATCGTTCATACCTTATGTCGGCGTTATCAAGGAAATCATAAACGAAACGCCCGACGTAAAATCCTTCCGCGTAACCGGCTTGGACGGAAAAAAACTTTTCGACCACATGCCCGGTCAATGCGCGATGCTCATCGTTCCCGGAGTGGGCGAGTCGATGATTTCAATCACGTCGTCGCCGACCGTGCAGGAATACCAGCAGTTTTCGATAAAGAAATGCGGCTGCGTCACGAGCTGGCTTCACGACGCGAAAGTGGGCACGCAGATTTGCGTCCGCGGACCGATTGGAAATTATTTTCCCGTGGACAATGTGTTCAAGGGAAAGGACATTCTCGTGGTGGCGGGCGGCATCGGACTCGCTCCGGTTCATTCCGTGGTGAACTACATGCTCGCAAACCGTTCGGACTACGGAAAAATTCAAGTGGTTTACGGCGGACGCTCCAAAGCGGATTTGGTTTTCTACAAGGAACTTTCCGAAGAATGGGCGAACGCGCCCGACTTGGATTTGTGCCTCACGATCGACCGCCCCGAAGAAGGCTGGGACGGCCACGTGGGATTCGTGCCGCCTTACGTTACGGAACTCAATCCTGATTTGAGCAAGTACGTCATCATGTGCGGACCTCCGATTTTGATTCACCTCACGCTCGACGGCCTCAAAAAATTGGGCTTCAGGGACAATCAGATTTACACCACGATGGAAATGCGGATGAAGTGCGGAATCGGAAAGTGCGGACGATGCAACATCGGCGACAAATTCGTTTGCCGCGACGGTCCTGTTTTCACGTTCGAGGAATTGGGGCAACTTCCGCCGGAATATTGATTCGCGCGGAGAATTTCATGCCGACGCTTGTTGAGGCATTTTGATTTTCGCAAAGTGAAAGTCAAGTTGAAATTTAATGGCGAACGATTGGCAATTGTTCACCGTTATCAAAATTTTTAGGAGTTTTTTATGGCAGAAAAAAAGGAAATGGCGACAATCTATTTGTTCGGCAAGAAATACGAAGTTCCTTCCGAACTCACGATAATGAACGCTATGGAATATGCTGGCTATCAGCTTCGACGCGGTTGCGGATGCCGCAACGGATTTTGCGGGGCTTGCGCCACGATTTATCGCGTGGAAGGCAAAAATCAGCTTCAGACTTGCCTTGCCTGCTCGACAAAAGTGGAGGACGGAATGTACATCGCGACGCTTCCGTTCTTCCCGCTTGTAAAGCAGATTTACGACATCGAAAAAATCAAGCCTGAGCAGACGATTATGATGCAGCTTTATCCTGAAATCTATTCGTGCGTGGGATGCAACGCTTGTACTCGCGCGTGCACTCAGGATTTGAGCGTAATGCAGTACATCGCCTATGCGCAGCGCGGAGATTTCGCGGCTTGCGCCGACGCTTCGTTCGACTGCGTTATGTGCGGATGCTGCTCGAGCCGATGCCCCGCCGGAATCAGCCATCCTCAGGTGGCGGAACTTGCGCGCCGCATCAACGGAAAATTCATTCAGCCCGAGACGAAGCATCTTTTGGAGCGCGTCGCCGAAATCGATTCCGGAAAGTGCGAGGACGCCATTCAAAAAATGATGGGGCAGCCCTTGGACAAAATCAAGGAACTTTACAATACGCGCGAAATCGAAAAGTAAATTTTGATTTCGCTGTAAACCTGAGTTTTTTGAATTTTTAAGGAATTTTCGGCCTTGAAAATTTACGCGGCATCCGTGCCGCTTTTCGCAAAGGTCAAATTATAGAGAGGTTAATAGAATGTACGGAAATTATCTTGACGACGCGGCGAAAATTGTCGCCAAAAAACGTGATGCCAATCTCAAGTTCGAGCACGCGCGGCTTACGGCAGATGAAAAAGACCAGATTCTCAAGGAATTCCATCCCGACAGAATCGCGAGCGAATTTGAGGAAATAAAAATCGGACCGAACAAGGGGCAGAAAGCGCCGCACGAATTGGCGGCGATGCTTCAGGCGAAGCCGCGCTTTGATCCGGATCACGTCGATTTGAACCACATCGACTACGAGGCGGACGTTCTCGTGATCGGAGGCGGCGGCGCGGGAACGAGCGCGGCAATCATGGCGAGCGAGGCCGGCGCGAAAGTGCTTCTCGTTACGAAGCTCCGCGTGGGCGACGCGAACACGATGATGGCGGAAGGCGGAATCCAAGCCGCGGACAAGGCGAACGATTCCCCCGCCCAGCATTATTTGGACGCGTTCGGCGGCGGACACTTCGACGGAAAGCCCGAATTGGTCTACACGCTCGTGAACAAGGCTCCGAGCGTAATCAAATGGCTCAATGATCTTGGCGTGGAATTCGACAAGGAAGCCGACGGCACTATGGTGACGACGCATGGCGGCGGCACTTCCCGAAAGCGAATGCATGCCTGCAAGGATTATTCCGGAGCGGAAATCATGCGCACGTTGCGCGACGAAACTTTCAACCGAGCCGACAAGATTACCGTCGTGGACTTCACTTCGGCGGTGGAAATCATAAAGAACGAAAAAGGCGAGGCGGCCGGCGCGGTGCTCGTCAATATGGAAACGGGCGAAGTGCGGATTGCGAAGGCGAAGGTCGTCATAATCGCGACTGGCGGCGCAGGACGAATGCACTATCAGGGCTTCCCAACGTCGAACCATTACGGCGCGACTGCCGACGGCCTCGTGATGGCATATCGCGCGGGCGCGAAATTGCTTTATCAGGATTCGCTTCAATATCACCCGACGGGCGCGGCTTATCCCGAACAGATTCTCGGAAAACTCGTTACGGAAAAAGTGCGCTCGCTCGGCGCGAAACTCATCAACAAGGACGGCGAAGTCTACATCCATCCGCTTGAGACTCGCGACGTGAACGCTTCGGGCATCATCAAGGAAGTGCGCCAGGGACGCGGCGTGAAAAACGACGTTCAGGACGCGGTTTGGCTCGACACTCCGATGATTGAAATCATTCACGGCGAAGGCACGATTTTAAAGCGCATTCCCGCGATGTACAAGATGTTCATCAAATACGGAATCGACATTCGCACGGAGCCAATTTTGGTTTACCCGACGTTGCACTATCAAAACGGCGGCGTGGAAATCGACAAGACTTGCCACACGAACGTGCCGAACCTTTTGGTGGCGGGCGAGGCTTCGGGCGGCGTGCACGGAACGAACCGCTTGATGGGAAACAGTTTGCTCGATGTGGTCGTGTTCGGGCGCGAAGCTGGAATTGAGGCTGGCAAGATGTTCGGAAAAATCGCGATGAGCGACACGGGCAAATTGAGCCTCGAGCATGTGAAGGCGTTCGAAAAGGAGCGCGAGGCGGCCGGCATAAAAGGCGACGAAGTTTCTCCGAAATTGCTTCCCACATATACGCACGGAAACAAGGAATTCGAGAAAAAGCCTTGGCCGGGAGCCGCAAAATAAGCAGTGTGTTTATAAATGGATTTGTCAAAATGGCAAATCCATTTATTTTAATGGCCGATGTGCAAACGCGATTTGTAAAAGAGTCTTGCAATTCGCCTGACGAGTTTAATTGTGTGCTATAGCACGATGTCCACTAGCGCGTCGTGCTCTTCGCGCGGCAGACTTTCCACAATCTGCGCGCCATAGCACACGCCGATGATTTTTGCCCACCGCTTCAAATCTTTAGCGTTCTCGTCCGCTGCGCAAATCTTTTGGATTTCTTCCAAAAATCTGTCGTAATATCCGCCGCCGCGCCCAAGCCGAAATCCGTCTTTCGTGAACGCGAGTCCCGGCACAAGCACGACGATTTCTTCGCCGCAAAATTCTTCAAAGATTTTTTCGATGTCGGCTTTTTCGCACGAAGGCTTCGGCTCGAAAATGCCGTGCGTCCCCGCTTCTGTTTCTTCGACTGGATTTTTTTCCACAAAATGAAAATCCATTTTGCCGCCGTCAATTTCCGTTTTGCAATCCGATTTTGTTTTGCGGGCAATTTTCGGAAGCAGAACTTTTTTTCCGTCGGCAATCGCCGCGCGCAAAATCGGCAGGATGTCCACTTCGTCCTTGAGCGGCATGAAGCCGAAAATCACGCGCGAAGATTTGTATGTCTCGCTTTGGATGAAGCGCAGGCAAAGTCCCGCGCTTTCGAATGCCTTCGCCACTGGATCGAGAGACGAAAGTTTTTCGCGCATTTTTTTCCGGAGCGATTTTTTTTCGATTTTACAATTGTCAATTTCTTCAGTCAAATTCTTTTCTCCAAATTTCGACGAGCATTTCAAGCGAGCAAGCCGCGTTCGCAGGACTTGTCGAAGGAAGTCGAATCGCTTTCGCGCCATATTTTTCTTCGAGCGTCTCGCCCCAAAATTTTTTGTAAAGCGAAAAAGCAGTTCCGCCGTTCAAAATGATTTTTCCGATTTTCGCCGCACCAAGAATTTTTTCGATTTCGTTCGGGACGGCGTTTTTTATGCTCGCGTCGCTTGAGCCGCAAATTTCGCAGGAATGAATCACGTCCCAAAGCGCGATTTTGTTTCGCAAAAGCAATTCGATTTTTTCTTGAATCGTGGACGGAATTTTTTCGCCGAAAATTTTTGCGAGCATTCGCCAAAAACGGTTTTGCGGATGGCCGTAGTAAAATTCGTTTTCGCGCGACTTCGCCGAAGGAAGCGAGCCGAGAATCAGAAATCTTGAGTCGCTTCTGAAAACCGGCTCGAAAGGGTGCGTGATTTTTTCAAATCGCTTTTCCATATTTTCATTTTTGTAAAAAACGCGCAAGAATTTTCGAAGGACTTCCGCGCTTTTATCGCTTCATCAAATATTCCGCCACGGCCTCGTATGCCGGAATCGAAAGCGGGTCGATGTATTTGTTCGACGCGAGATGCGTTGACGCGAAACGGACGATCACCATTTGCGCGGTGGGGTCGATGTAAATTGCCTGCCCGTGAACGCCACGCGCCATGTACGCGCCGTGCGGATTGTTCGTGCGCCACCACATGTCGCGGTACGACCAGCCTTCGAGTTTCGGATATTCGCCGCCTTTCGCGAACGCTTCCTGCGCCGCGCGCACTTCGCCTTCCGTGCCGCCCGTGGCAATGTCGTTCGCCGCCTCGAACGGAATGACTTGCTTTGCGCCGAGTTTTCCTCCGCGAAGCATCATTTCTCCGAACGCCGCCATGTCGCGAAGATTCAAACTCAATCCCCCGCCCGCCATCGCGATTCCCGAAGGATCAACGTTGTAATACGCGTCGTGCTCCGCGCCCATCGGCTGCCAAACCATTTCCGAAAGCAGCTCGGCAATTCCTTTTCCTGTCACGCGCGAAATTATCCATCCGAGCAATTCCGTGTTCACTGTCTTGTAGCCGAATTCGTCGCCATGATTTTTTCCGGGAATTTTTTTCAACGTGGGAAGATATTCATAATAATTTTTCGGGCCTTGATAATTCACGGGACGGAAAACGTTGCCCGCCAAGGCATACGCCCACACTTCGGCGTTCGGGTCGGAATAATTTTCGCTGTATGAAATCGCCGTGCGCATGTCCATCACTTGCCGCACGGTCGCGCCTTCGTAGCCCGAGCCCTTGAGTTCCGGAATGTATTCCGTAACAAGCGCGTCCGCATTGAGTTTTCCCTGCGCCACCAAAATCGCCGCGAGCGTTCCCGCGAACGACTTGCTCACCGACATCGCCGAATGCAAGCCGTCGGGCTTGAGTCCCGCGAAATATTTTTCGTAGACGATTTTTCCTTTGTGCACGATGATGATTCCGTCGGTGTAATTTTTGGCGAGCGAATCTTCCCAAGTGATTTCCTCGTCAGAATCCCACGGCGTGAATTTTATGTTGTCGATTTCGGAATCGATTTTCGTCTTGAACTTGAACGGCTTTTCGTGCGCCGCCGGAACTCCGCGCGTAGGATAGAATTCGCGCATGTGATTCACGCTGTATCGAAGCGCGGGAAATTCAAAAAACGAGCCGTCCGCCGCAGAAACGACTTTGGACTTTTCGGGCGGAAAGCCTTGCATCCAGCCCAACACGTTCGGGTCGCTATTTCGAGCGTCGGGAAAATTCTGCGAGCTTGCGACTTTTCCGAACGCAAGAATTGTTCCAAGTGCGAAAAAAATATTTTTCAAATTCATCCTCCGCTAAATTTTTACAGGCGAAGAAAATTTCAATTTTATTCGCTTGTAAAAAAGTCATTTCGCAACGAAGTGAGAAATGACAATGAATGAACGAGTTTGTAGCGCAAACTCGAAGTTAAAGTTTGCGGCAACACTTCGACGCAAACTTCAAACGTCCGCTTAAAATATAATATAATGAAATTTTTCGCATAAGGCAAAATTTATTTATAAATTCCATCCGCAAAAAACGAGAATTTGCGCGAGGCTCGCAAATAAAAACTCGCGGGCGCTTCTGCGAAATATGCTTTATGCCCGCGCGAAATTTGCGCGGGCATAAAATGCGTCCATCGGCTCTTATTTCCACAAAACAAATTCTTTTTGTCCCGAAGAATTTTCGAGCGGACCCGGCGTGGGATTCGTGGCGCGCGCGTTTCCGAAATAGTCGTCGTTGAAGACGATTTCCGAGCCGTCGGGATTTTCGAATTTCTGTTCTGGCTCGAACGCCTCGCCCAAAGTTTGCGTTGAAATCATCGCCGCCTTGCCTTTCGGCAAAAAGTCGTAGACATTCGTTTTGAATGTGGTTTTTTCGCCGTCATCTGAAAGCGAGAATTCCACTTTGTGCTCCGTGTCCACGAACGCGTCGCTCTCTTTTTTCATCGGGAGTGCGCCGTTGAAAAACGCGTTGCCCGCCGCCCAAACTGGGAGGGGATTGTAGTAGCGGTCGCTCGGCTGGCTTCCCATTCCGCAATATCCTTCAAATTGCGAAAGCCATTCTTCCTGCGTCGGATATTTGTCGAACGGAATCGTTCCGCAAGTGAGATTGTTGTCCGTCCATTCCATGTCCTTGCTTTCTTCTTGAAGTTGCTCGAGGAAAGGCCGCTTTTCTTTTTGCACGAAAATGTTGTTGTAGAATCGCGCGTCGCCGTGCAGAATCGTCATGAATCCCAAGATTTCCGTGCGGTGCGGAACGTGATACGGAGTGTAGCGCGGAGAATGCTTCGTGGGCGAGCCATTGTCCACGCCGCGTCCGACCGTGGTGAAACTTCCCGCAATGAAATTGTGGACGATAGCCACTCCCTGCGTCGGAAGTTTGAGCGCGTGGTCGGAAAGCAGAATGTTGTTGTCAACGAGGGTGGGGCCGTGCGACACTTCGATGAAAATGTCCTCGCCAAGCCCGTCGAGATTTTCCTTGCCGATTTCTTTGAGCGGCAAAGTGTTGTCGTGGAAAAGATTCTGCGTGACGCGAGTGCCCTGCGCCTGCCAGTCGAGCCAAAGTCCGCGCGTGCAATGATGGAAATGGTTTCGCCTGATTATCACGTCGATGGCGGCATGCATTTTTATTCCGCCGATTTCCGCGCCAGCGAGATTCTGCTTGTTGTTGATGTGATGAATGTGGTTGTCCTCAATGATTGAAAACACGCCGCCCAAATGCCCGACGATTCCGTTTTGGCCGCAGTCGTGGATTTCGCAGCGGCGGATGATGTGCGAGCCGATTTTCTCTTTCGTCCAGCCTTCGATTTGCGCCTGGCAAACGGCGTCGCGCTGAGTCTGAGTGCCGTCCTTGAATTTCGTCTTGAGCCATTTGTTGTCGTTGTTCGGCTGCCTGTATTTTCCAAGCGAAATTCCCGCGCACTTTGAATGGCAGATTTCGCAGTCTTCTATAATCCAGCCTTTCGACCAGCGCGGCCCGATCATTCCTTCCTGATACGCCGTGGGGGGCGCCCATTGCGTCGCCGCCTTGCACACTTTGAATCCAGAAAGCGTGATGAATCCAACCCCCTCCTTTGAAGGGTAGAAGCAATTTTCGCGAACCGTGATTTCGACGTTTTCCTCGTTGGGATTTTTGCCGTGAAAATTGGCGTAAATCAAAGTCTCGTCCGCCGCCTCGTCCTGTTCGGCGTACCATTTATAAATGGAAAATTCTTTGTCCCAAGATTTTTCGTAGATTTTCGGGTCGAGAACTTCTTCGAGCGACGTGGCTTCGTAAAGCGACTTGTCGTTCAAAAAAACTTCGCCCGTGTGCGCGACGTAAAACGCGATGAACCAGTCGCCGCTCACCAAAGTTTTGTAGGGATTGTACTCGCCGAAAATTCCGTTGGGAATGCGCGCGAGATAAACGTCGCCCTTGTATTGCGTCCAATTTTTTATTCGCTCCGCGCCCGTGATGACAGCCCCTCGCGGCTTTTCCGAGCGGTAGACGATTCTGTTTTCCGCAGTTCCGGCATTTTTCGGATCGACATATTCGCGGTAGATGCCCGGCGCGACAATAACTTCGTCGCCCGCGCGCGCGACCGCCGCCGCCTCGCCGATTCTTTTGAACGGATGATTTTTTTCGCCGTTCCCGCTTCGCTTTGCGTTTGTGTCCACATAAAAAGTCATTCTTTTTTCTCCTGATTTTATAGAAAAATACGAAAATTTATTTTCGCATTTTCGCAAATCAATTTCTTTTTTGCGGCAATATTTTTGACGCAAACTTTAAACGTTCATTATTTTTTGACAACGAGCGAATCTTCAGATTCGGGAGTTGGCAAAACTGCGATTTTGCAGTGAAGCGAAAAATCGCAGTAAATAAACGAGTTTCTTTCAGAAACTTATATCATACTTTTCAAATTTGCGCAAGGTCTTGCATTGTTTGTTCGATTTGTGATATAATGTCCGTCAAATAAAATTATTCGAGGTTTATATGAGTTTGTTTGCCGGAATCGTTTCCATAAAGGGAATCACGTGTCTTATGGCCAGCGTTTTCATCATCGCCGC
The DNA here is from genome assembly GCA_964653395.1 of uncultured Treponema sp. Taxonomy (GTDB): domain Bacteria; phylum Spirochaetota; class Spirochaetia; order Treponematales; family Treponemataceae; genus Treponema_D. The sequence goes on from CAZZFL010000008.1 coordinate 30,807, forward strand.
GCTGGGCTATCTTCTTGGACGCATCACTGTGAAAGGCGTCTCTCTTGGAACCGCGGGCGTTTTCATCATCGCGCTTTTGTTCGGATGCCTTTTCTATTCGTTCTTGGAAAGTCAGACAAAAGGCTACACTTCCAACGCGCTTAAGATTGTCGAAAATCTTGGGCTGATTTTGTTCGTAACTTCGGTGGGATTCATCGCAGGTCCGAATTTCTTTTCCAATTTGAAGAAGAATTTCAAGTCGTACATCTTGCTTGGCGTATTGATAATTTTGGCTGGCGGACTTTCGTGCGCGGCTTGCATCGCGTTCGACATAAAGGCTTTCGGAAGCGACGCGCAGGAAGCGGCGGCGATGCTCGTCGGACTGCTTTCGGGAAGCCTCACTTCCACGCCCGCTTTTTCCGCGGCAAAGGCCACTGTCGCAAGTCCTGAGCTTGAGTCAATCGTCGCAGTCGGACACGGAATCGCGTATATTTACGGTGTCATCGGCGTGGTGCTTTTCGTTCAGATTGTGCCGAAAATCATCGGAGCGAACATGGACGAAGAGCGCGCGCATCTCGTGGCGGCGGACGCCGGAACAAAGAAAACCTACAAGGGCAAATTGATCGAGATGGATGCCTACGGATTCATGCCGTTCGCGCTCGCGGCGGTGGTCGGAATTTTCGTCGGCGGAGTCGATTGGGGAAAAATGATCGGAATGATTTTCGGCCATCCGAACTGGTCGTTCGCGCTCACCACGACGGGCGGCTGCCTTTTGGTTTCGCTCGTGTTCGGCTATCTCGCGCATGTCGGACCAATCGACCTCACTCCGCTTGACGTGACGCTCAAGGAATTCCGCGAGTTGGGACTCATGCTTTTCTTGATTGGAGCGGGTGTCGCGGGCGGCGCAAGTTTCGTAAAATATTTCAAAGTGGTCTACTTCATTTACGGAATCATCATGACGACGCTTCCGCTGATCGTCGGATATTTCTTCGCGCGCTACGTCCTCAAGCTGAGCCTTTTGAACAATCTCGGCTCCATTACGGGCGGAATGACTTCCACGCCCGCGCTCGGAACTTTGATTTCTACGGCCGGCACGGAAAATGTCGCCTCGGCTTACGCGGCCACATATCCGATGGCTTTGATCGCCGTCGTCATTGTCTCGCAAGTTTTGATTATTTTGTTCAGGTAGAAAAATGTCCAAGTATCCGTTCGAGTCGATTGAGCCAAAGTGGCAAAAATATTGGGAAGAAAACAAGACTTTCAAAGTGTCCGAAGACGCTTCCGTTCCGAAGGAAAAGCGGCGTTATGTTTTGGATATGTTTCCGTATCCTTCGGCGGCAGGACTTCATGTCGGTCATCCAGAAGGTTACACGGCCACGGACATTTACTGCCGATATCTTCGGATGAACGGCTTCAACGTCTTGCACCCGATGGGCTACGACGCGTTCGGTCTTCCGGCGGAAAACTACGCGATAAAAACTGGAACTCATCCCCGCGAAACGACTTTCGCGAACATCGAGCATTTCACGAAGCAAATCAAGGCGCTCGGCTTTAGCTACGATTGGGATCGATGCTTTTCCACTTGCACGAGCGACTATTACAAATGGACGCAGTGGATTTTCTTGCAGCTTTACAAGCGCGGTTTGGCGTATGAAAGCAACACTCCGATAAACTGGTGTCCTTCGTGCAAGACTGGATTGGCGAACGAAGAAGTGAAGGAAGGTCGCTGCGAGCGTTGTGGAGCGGAAGTCACGCACAAGACGATTCGCCAGTGGGTTTTGAAAATCACCGAATACGCCGAACGGCTTTTGACGGATTTGGATTCGCTCGACTGGCCTGAAAGCGTGAAGATAATGCAGCGCAATTGGATTGGAAAATCCGAGGGCGCAGAAGTGGATTTCCAGGTCTACAATCCTGAAGGCGGCGAAAGCGGCGTTCAAAAAAAGATAAAAGTCTACACGACTCGCCCCGACACGCTTTTCGGCGCGACATACATGGTGCTCTCGCCCGAACACGCGATGGTGGGGGAACTCACTACGGACGCGCAAAGGGCCGAAGTGGAATCTTATGTCGAGCAGGCGGCGAAAAAGTCCGACCTCGAGCGCACGGATTTGGCGAAGACGAAAAGCGGCGTGTTTACTGGAAGCTACGGCATCGACCCAGTGAACGGCGCGAAAATCCCGATTTGGATTTCCGACTATGTTTTGATGGGACACGGAACTGGCGCGATCATGGCGGTGCCGGCTCATGATGAGCGCGACTGGGATTTTGCAAAGAAATTTAATCTTCCGATTTTAAAAGTCGTAGCCTCGAAGGAAGAAGTGGCGCGGCTTGGAGACGGCGACGAAGAAAAGGGCGCGGCGATGATTCGCGAGGCCGCGAAAAATCCCGACGAATACAAAAAATTGGCTTCCGCGCATCCCGACATTTTTGACATCGCCTCGGAATGCACTCCCGCCAAAGACGGCTATGCGATAAATTCGGAGCATTTCAGCGGCGTTCCCACGAAGGACGCGATTGCTCGAATCATAAATTGGCTTTCCGAAAAAGGAATCGGAAAAGCGGCGGTCAGCTACAAACTTCGCGACTGGATTTTCAGCCGCCAGCGATATTGGGGCGAGCCGATTCCGCTCGTTCACTGCGAAAAATGCGGCACTGTTCCAGTTCCCGAAGATGAGCTTCCGCTCGAATTGCCCGACGTGAAAACTTACCAGCCCACCGGAACAGGCGAAAGTCCGCTCGCGGGAATTGATTCGTGGGTGAACTGCAAATGCCCGAAATGCGGCGGAAACGCGAAGCGCGAGACAAACACGATGCCGCAATGGGCGGGAAGCTGCTGGTACTATTTGCGCTATTTGGATCCGCACAATTCGGCGGAATTTTGCTCGCGCGAAAAGGAAACATATTGGATGCCGGTGGATTTGTACGTGGGCGGCGCGGAACATGCCGTGCTCCATCTTTTGTACGCGCGCTTTTGGCACAAAGTCCTTTACGACTGCGGAGTCGTCTCCACGAAAGAGCCGTTCCAGCGTCTTGTAAACCAAGGCATGATAACGAGCTTCGCCTATCAGCGGAAAAACAAAACTCTCGTTCCCGTCGATATGGTCGAGGACAAGGGCGGCGGCGTTTATCTCGAAAAGGAAACTGGCGAGGAACTTTCGCAAGTCGTGGCGAAAATGTCAAAGTCCTTGAAAAACGTCGTGAATCCGGACGAGGAAATCAAGCGTTACGGCGCGGACAGCGTGCGCATGTACGAAATGTTCATGGGACCGCTCACGATGAGCAAGCCGTGGAGCACGCAGGGAATCGTCGGAATCCACAGATTCCTTGAAAAAGTTTGGGCGGTTTCTGAAAAGCCGATGTCCGAAATCGACATTTTCTCCGCCGAAAACAAAGGCGACATCGCGGCTGTGGCGAAAGTCTTTGCGAAAACCGTGCAGAAAGTTACCGAAGACACGGCCTCGCTCAATTTCAACACGGCGATTAGCCAGATGATGATTTTCATAAATTCGCTTTCAAAACTTGAAGCGATTCCGAAAGGAATGTGGGCGGATTTTGTGAAAATGCTTTCGTGCTACGCGCCGCATTTGGGCGAAGAACTTTGGCAGCGACTCGGAAACGAAACGACCGTGGCTTATGAAAAATGGCCTGAATTCAACGAAGAATTCTGCAAGGAAAGCGAGATAGAAATCGTGGTGATGGTGAACGGAAAACTTCGTGACAAATTCCGCGTCGCTCCGGGAACGGACGAAGAGCGGCTCAAGGAAATGGCATCGCGCACCGAAGGATATAAAAAATTCACGGAAGGAAAGCAAGTGGCGAAAATCGTCGTCGTTCCGAATAAACTCGTGAACATTGTCGCAAAGTGAGCCATCGTGCCACCATTAAGTTTTCGTTTTGCGAAAACTTAATGGTGGCAATGTATTTTGACGTCAATTTTGAACATTCCTTATTACTTTCGGTAAAAATGCCGATGAATAAGTGATGAAAGCCAACGAAAAAACAAATTTCGATAATCTTGTCTCGCAGATGTCACAGGACGAACGCGCGCAACTTCTTTCAAAGATGCGGCCGCTTGAGGGCGATTCCGAAAAAAGCGACTTTGAGTCGAAGAAAAATTCGGAACTAGAGGGCGATGGCATGCGCCTTGACGAAAAGTTGCGGGGCGAATCCATGATATACCGTTTTATTCTGTGGCTTCGTTCCGTTTTCTCTTCCACGCCGAGCGAGGAAATATACAACGCCGACAGGGTGATGTCGCTTTATAGAAGGCTGAACCATGAATTTCCGGGATTGCTTGATTTTCGCGACAAACTTTTGCTGGGCGTTTTCTATGAAAAACTTGTCGAACTGAAAAAGGCTGCGGATTTTTTCAAGCCTTATCTCAATGAAATCGACTTGAATCCGGGCGCGTTTTACGTCTATCTCGGCTCGTTCCTTGTGCCGGAAGTTACGCAAAGGATGAATGTCGAGGTGGATCCCAACAATCTTCCGCTCGATCGCGAGGTTACGAACGAACTTCGTTCTTCGCTCCTTCGCAAGATGGACGATGTCCTCAAGGGAATTCCCGCCGACAATCGCGCGGAGCTTTATCAGTGCGCCGTTTCGGTGGAATGGCTTTCGCAGTTTGTGAAACTTCCGTTCGATCGTTTCATCTCGGGATTTTCGGGCACAATTACGAATTCGCAGGTGGCTCGGTTCGAAACTGTCAGCGCGGAACTTAACGCGTTCGCCAGAATTCTTTGCAACGGAAAGAAAGTTCCTTCCGAGGCTTTGGAATCGATTTATCTTTTTTCTGCCAAGGAAATCGTCGTGGCCAGCAGTGTCGCCACGGATGACGATTCGCGCGCCAAGGAATTCATGGACAAAGCCAGTTCGTTCATCGCGATAATTCACGGATTCATAACGACCGTTCCGCTCAGACTTGTGAACAAGGTTGTTTTCAAAAACATCCAGTGGCAGGCCGAACAGTTTTCGGGCGCGGAGGATTGGTTCGTGAAATTCAAGGAGCAATGGAAGCGGCTGTTCGAGCAGGAATGGAAGCGTTGGATTCGCGCAAAGCGGAAGAGCCAGATGTCCATGCAACTTCTCGAGAATTTCAAAATCGATGACATTCCGCTTTTGCCTGATCGCCCGTGGGCGGAAATGTGGGGCGGAATTCCGTTCCGCTTTGAGAACACTGCGGGATTTTTGTATTGGTTTGTTTCGAAAAAAATGCATTCCGCGAGCGATCCGCTCAAAACGCTTTTGCTGGAAGGCCAATTTGTCAACAAGGAAAACAAAGTTGAATTTTCCGAAACGCTGAATTCGTTGGACGAAGCTTCGAGCGCGATGTATGATATGGCTGAAAGTATTTCGCGCACAGGTCAGGCTGGGCTTGTTTTTGACAAACTCGCCGCCGACCATTTGAGGACTCTTCCTGCCCAGTCCAAAATCGATTCTTTGATGATGGAGCAGGAAACGAAGGTGCAAAAAATACGGGACACGTTTTGTTCTTGCGTGCGTTCCATGAAAAAAATTTTGGACGGCGTTTTCGGCGAAAAAAGAGATTCCGTGTACGAGGGCATTTCCAATTTGGCATCAATTCGCGGAGGCGACAACGCAGAATTCCGCGCGAAGGTTCTTGAAAGCCAAAGGTTGTTTGAAGCCGCGTTTTCCATTTTGAAAGAACTCGAACAAATTGATGTTCCGCTTGAGGCAAAATAGACGCTTCAAAGGTGGCGGAGAATTGATTTTGCATGTTGACATTCTAAAGGAATCTCTGGCAAAAAATCGCGACTACGTGTTTCTGCCGTTCTACAAAAACGGAAAGCCGTTTTTAGGATCCAATCCGCGCGGTGGCATATACCCCGTACCCCTATGGGGGATGTCGCTTTTGGCGGCCGGCTCGATGCGTTTTCGTTGGGACGAGGAAAACCCAAACCGCGATGATTTTTTGCGAAAATTGGCGGGAAGCGAATGCCTGCCGAATTCCGCCGCGAAGAAAACCGTGCCTTTGGAACTCATTCATTCGAAAACCGTCTATGACTTGGAAAGCGGCGACGAAACTTTCGGAAAGCAAGGCGACGGAATGATAACGCGCAACGAAAAACTCATCCCCGTGGTTACCGTATCCGACTGCGTTCCGATTTATTTTTACGACACTGAAAGCCGCGCGTTCGGCATCGTCCATTCAGGCTGGAAAGGGACTGGCATCATTGCGGACGCGATTTCGCTCGCTAAAAAAAATTACGGCGCGAATGAAAAAAATATTTTGGTCGCCATCGGAGCGCACATAAAGGACTGCTGCTACGCCGTGGACGAAGCGCGCGCCAAATTTTTTGCCGACGCGTTCGGCGCACGATGCGTGAAGAAAATCGACGGCGCGGACGGCGAAAAACACATGCTTTCGCTTGAGCGCGCGAACCTCGCCGTTTTGGAAAAAATCGGAATCCGCGAAGAGAACATCGTCGTCGCCAAAAACTGCACTTGCTGTGAAAGCGCGTTCGGCTCGTTCAGAAGGCAAGCCGCCCCGCTCGACATCGCGGACAAAAGCCGCGCGTTTACCGTACAAGCCGCGTTTGTAATCGGTGGATGACTTGAATTTTTTTTGAATTAAAATCGGCTTTTGTGCATCTCACGCATTTCCAGTTGGAAAGGAAAATCCCTGATTAAAAATGAAGTCAAATTTTCTTGTAGACCAAAATCAGAATTATGCCCGACGTGAGCGCGGACAATGTTGACGCGAGTGGCTCCGCCCAAAATATTCCCATCACGCCAAAATAATTTGGCAGGATGAGCGCGAGCGGAATCAGCAGAATCACTTTTCGAAGCAGCGCGATGAAAACCGAGACGCCTGCTTTTCCGAGCGAGACGAAAGTGCGCTGCGCCGACATTTGGATTCCGAAAATCCAAAACGCGCCGAAATATATCGGAAGCAGATTTTCTACGAGCGAAATCAATTGCGCGTTGTCGGTGAAAATCGCCGCCGCCTGCGCGCGGAACGCGTTCAGCAAAACCGCGAAAATAATCGTCGCGGAAAATGAAATCGACGTCATCATGCGGATTGTCTTTTTGACGCGATCGAATTTTCTCGCGCCGAAATTGTAGCTGATGATTGGACTTGTGCCGTCCGTGAAGCCTTGAACTGGAACGAATCCCAATTGCATGAGGCTTTGCATTATCGTCATCGCGCCGACGTAATTGTCGCCGCCGAATTTTTGCAGCCCCGAATTGAACACGACGAAAATCGCGCTTTCCGTGCCGCTCATTATGAACGGCGAGATTCCGAGCGAAGCGATTTTTTTCACCGTCTCGAATTTGAATTTCAGGATTTCGCGTCTTAGCCGAATCGCGCTTTTTTTCGACGAAAGGAAAATCAAAATCCATGCCGCGCTCGCCGCCTGCGAAATTATCGTCGCCACCGCCGCTCCGCGCACTCCCATTTCCAAAACGAAAATGAAAATCGGGTCGAGCGCGATGTTCAGAATTGCGCCGATAAGCGTGGAAACCATCGCTGTGCGGGCGTGTCCCTGGCACGAGATGAACGGATTGAGTCCCAGCGCGAAAAGCACGAAAATCGTTCCGCACAAATATGTTTCAAGGTACTCGGAAGCGTAGGGGAGGGTCGCTTCGCTCGCGCCGAACGCCACGAGAATCGGCTTCCTGAAAATTAAAAAAGTTCCGCTCAAGACGAGTGAAAATGCCGCGAGCAAGATGAACGCGTTGCCCAAAATGCTTTCGGCTTTTTCGAGCGCGTCCTTGTCGTGCTCGGCCTTTCCAAGTTCGATCGCGGCAAGCGGTGCGCCGCCTGTTCCTGCGAAAAAGCTGAACGCGCTTACGAGCATTATGACGGGCGAGCACACGCCAAGCCCCGTGAGCGCGAGGCTCGACGCGCTTTTTATGTGCCCGATGTAGATTCTGTCGACGATGTTGTAGAGAATGTTTATGACCTGCGCCAAAATCGCGGGAAGCGAAAGGCGCAGCATAAGCGAGGAAATTTTTTGTGAACCCAGGGGCAAATCTTTTGTGCCCGCCATAAAATTACAGGCCGAAAATCTTCGCGTATTCGGCGAGCGCGCCCTGCGTGTTCTTTGCGAGCACGTTCTTTGCGAGCGTCTTTCCGAGCTGCACGCCTTCCTGGTCGAACGAATTGACGTTCCACAGGAATCCCTGGAACATCACTTTGTTCTCGTAGTGGGCGAGCAACGCGCCGAGCGACTTCGGATCAAGTCGCTCTCCCCAAATCAAACTTGACGGACGTTCGCCCGCGAAAAATTTGTTCGGGTTGGAATCGTCCTTTCCGAGCGCGAATGCGATGATTTGCGCCACGACGTTCGCGCAGAGTTTTTGCTGGCTCGTGGAATCCTGAATCACCACGTCGTTTCCGGTCTGGTTTTCCTTGAACGCGATGAATTGGAGCGGAATCGCGTCCGTTCCCTGATGCAGAAGCTGATAGAACGAATGCTGGCCGTTCGTGCCTGGCTCGCCGAAAATCACGGGGCCTGTAACGTAGTCGATTTTCTTTCCGAAGCGGTTCACGCTTTTTCCATTGGATTCCATGTCGAGCTGCTGGAGATGCGCCGGGAAGCGGCTCAAGGCCTGCGAGTAGGGGAGAATCGCCGTGGAAGGATAGCCCTGCACGTTTCGCTCGTAAAGTCCGATGAGCGCGTCGAGCATCGCGGCGTTCTTGCGGATGTCGCCTTGCGTGGCGGACTTGTCGGCTTCCGCCGCGCCTTCCAAAAATTGCGCGAACACGTCCGCGCCGAAAGCGAGCGAAAGCACCGCGCCGCCCACGCCGCTCGTGGAAGAGTATCGTCCGCCGATGAAGTCGTCCATATAGAACGCCTGCATGTAGTCGCTGTTGTGCGCGAGCGGGCTTGTCTCGCTCGTGACGGCAATCATGTGCTTCGAGACATCGAGATTCGCCTTTTTGATCGCGTCCTTCACGAATGCTTCGTTCGTCAAAGTTTCGAGCGTCGTGCCGCTTTTTGAGACGAGGATGAAAATCGTCTTTGAAATGTCAATCGATTTCAAGACTGCGGTCGCGTCGTCGGGATCGACATTTGAAATGAAATGCGCATCCATGAAAAATTTGCCTTTCGTTTTCGCCCAGTTTTCCAAGGCGAGATACATCGCGCGAGGACCCAAGTCGCTTCCGCCGATTCCGATTTGGCAGACCGTCGTGAACTTTTCGCCTTTTTCGTTCGTGATTTTTCCCGAATGAATTTGCTCCGCGAAATCCGCGATTCGCTTTTGCTCGTTCAAATAGAATTCGCGCTTGTCGCTTCCTTCGGCTTCCACTTTTCCTCCGAGCTGTCCGCGCAAGAGGTGATGGAGCACCATTCTGTTTTCGCCCGTGTTGATCACTTCGCCGTTGTAAAGCGCCTCGAATTTCTGCGTGAGCTGCGCTTCGCTCGCGAGTTCGGAAAGCACCTGCAAAACCTGATCGTTCACCTGACGGGACGCGTAGTTGAACGAAAGCCCGGCCGCCATCGGCGCGGAATATTCTTTGACGCGGCTTGCGCCAGCGTCGCCCGAAAGAACGTCCTTGAGCGAGACCGCGTTTTTGAGCGACTGCAATTTTTTATAACTTGAAAGAGTGTCAAGATTTTCCCATGAAATCATTTTAGCCTCCGAGAATTTTGATTGTTTTGTCGTGGAAAGATTGTATCACATTTGAAAAAAAAGTTCAATGGAAAAAAAATACAGTTAATAGTTGGCGAAGCGGCGTTTTGAAAATGAAAAGACAGGAATGCGCGGAAAATCTGCGAAAGTGCATTCCATAGTTTTATTTTATTTCGCAAGTCGTTCTCTGATTTTCGTTTGCGTTCCTCATTGCACAAAAAACAAATTTCCGTTATCATACGATTATGATAGTTATGAAATTCGGCGGCTCTTCCGTGGCGAACTCGGAGAGAATCCGGCGCGTGGCGGAAATCATCCGCGCTTATGAAAACGAGCGTCCCGTGGTCGTGCTTTCCGCGATGGGCGACACGACGGACTTTTTGCTTGAGGCGGCGGATTGCGCCGTGAACGGAAAAATTGAAATTCGCGAAATAGAAAATCTTCACCGAAAAACTGCGCAGGAATTGGGAATTGATTTTGCGTGCGTGGAAAATCTGCTCGCGGAACTGAAGCAGCTTCTCACGGGCATTTCGATGATAAAGGAATTGACGAAGCGCACTCGCGACTATCTCGTTTCGTTCGGCGAGCGAATGAGCGTTCGGATTATGGCATCGTATTTGAAAACGCTCGGAACTGGGGCGGCATTCTACGACGCTTGGGACATCGGAATCGTGAGCGACAGCAATTTCACTAAAGCCGAACTTTTGGACGAAGTTTGGCAGACGATTCCAGCGGCGTTGAAATCCTATTGCGAAGGTTCGTGCGGCGAAATTCCGATTGTCACGGGATTCATCGCGAAAGACAAAAAAGGCGAAATCACGACGCTTGGACGAGGCGGCTCGGATTTGAGCGCGACGATAATCGGCGCGGCTTTGGACGCGAAGGAAATCCAGACTTGGAAAGACGTAGACGGAATCATGACCGCCGACCCGAGAATTTGCAAGGCGGCAAGAACCGTTCCCGAAGTGACTTACGAGGAGGCGCAGGAACTTGCGATGTTCGGCGCGCAAGTCTTGCATCCGCGTTCGATGCGTCCTTGCCTGAAAAGCGGCGTTCCCGTCCGCGTGAAAAATTCCTACAACATCGAAAGCGAAGGCTCGATTATCGTGAACGAACATTCGCGCGCACGCGCGGACGTGTGCGCAATCACTTCGGTGAAGCACGTCACTTTGATCGACATCGTAAGCGCGGGAATGCTCGGGGCGGCTGGATTTCTCGCGCACATTTTCAATCAGTTTTTAAAATGGGAAGTTTCGGTGGACTTGATCGCCACGTCGGAAGTTTCTGTTTCGCTTACCGTGAACACGAAGACCGATTTGAGCGGACTCGTGGAAGACCTCTCGCGCGTGGCGCAAGTGGGACTTCGCGGCGGAAAATCAATCGTAAGCATAATCTGCGATTCGTCGAAGGCGAGCGGAATTCTTTCGCGCGGGCTTTCGTCGCTTTCCGAGGCGGGAATAAACGCGCAGATGATTTCACAAGGCGCGAGCAAAGTGAACGTGAGCATCGTGGTGGACGACGAGCAGTGCGACACTGCCGTGCGGACGCTGCACGCGGAATTTTTTGAAAAATAGAAATTCTGGCATTTCAAAAAAATTTAAAATGCTGGAAATTTGACTGAAGAAAAATGAAATTGCATTTTGGAAAATGAGATGTATGAATATATGTTCATATGTACACATGAACATTTGAATATATGAACGTTTAAAATCAGCGTCGTAATGTCGCCGCTGATTTTAACTTCGAGTTTTTGTGCTTCGCCAAAAACTCGCTTGTTTTACTGCGATTTTCGCTTGAAACTTCGCGCTGTGCGCTCGTTGCGAGGCGCTTCGCTGCAAAATCGCAGTTTCAGCAACTTCCGAATCTGAAGATTCGTTCGCTGTTGAAAAATAAGGAACATTTAGTTTGCGTTGAAAATTATGGAGGTAAAAATGAAAATCGCATTGGTCGGTTATGGAAAGATGGGGCACTTGCTGAAAGTCGCCGCCGAAAATTTGGGAAACGAAGTCGTCGTCACAGTCGATCCTTTCGCGAATGACGCGGACGTGAAAAATGCGAATCCCGACGAACTTTCCCGCGCGGTGAAAGGAAGCGGCGCGGACGGAATAATCGAATTCACGAATCCCGCCGTCGTGATGGAAAATCTTCACGCGCTCGTTCCACTTGGAATTCCGATCGTCGTCGGAACGACCGGCTGGACGCAAAACGAAAATGAAATTGCGGATTTGGCGGCAAAGACCGGCGGCACTGTTTTGCGCTCGTCGAATTTTTCCACCGGCGTGAACATGTTCTTTCGAATCGTCGAAGAGGCGGTGAAAATTCTCGAGCCTTTTTCCGAATACGACATCGCCACTTGGGAAATGCATCACAACCAAAAGGCCGACAGCCCGAGCGGAACCGCGTTGGAAATCGCGCGACGGATTTTGGCGAACACTTCCAAAAAAAATGAAATCGAAACCGACGCGTTCCACGAACGGCCGCAGAAAAACGCGCTCCACGTTTCTTCCACAAGATGCGGAAGCGTTCCCGGAACTCACAGCGTGATTTTCGACGGTCCTGCCGACACAATAGAAATCCGCCACACCGCCCGAAGCCGCGAAGGATTTGCCATGGGAGCGGTGCGCGCGCTAAAATCCCTGGACGACGCTCTCAAAACCGGAAAACTTTCGCGCGGCAAATTGTACGACCTCTCGGACTTGGAATAGTTTCCGTTCTTTTTTTTGAAGCCACTTACAATTAGACATCGCGAGTTTCGCAAGCGAAACTCGCGATGTAAGGCGGAGCCTTGCGACCAACCGCTAACTCCGGCGGAAGCGAAATTTTTTGCTGCGCCTTGCCTTGTCCGCTTCGCTCCTCTTTGCAACTATCGCGCGTTTTTTTGCAAAGAGGGAATAGATTATGTTCCCATGCGATATTTCAATTATGAATGATGATAGAGGAAAATATGAATGAAAAGCAAAGATTGATTTTTATGATGTTCACAATTTGCGCCTTGCTTTTCGGCTGTGCCAAAAGCAAGGAAGCCGCGAAGGAAGAAATGCCCGAAGAAGTCCGCGACTTCAATATGATCTATATTGAGGGTGGGGAATACACAATGGGCGACGCGGCAATCCATGACAATCAGCCGCACAAGGTGACGGTAAGAGATTTTTATATGTCCGACATAGAAGTGACGCAATCCTTGTACGAGTCCGTCGTGGGACATAACCCAGTATATTCTTATGAGGAGGGAATCAACAAGCCCGTCAATAAAGTTTCATGGTATGACGCAATCAACTTCTGCAACAAATTAAGCGAAAGGAGCGGACTGACCCCATGCTATGAAATAAATGGAGAAGCTGTCGCCTGTGACTTCAGCGCAAACGGCTACCGTCTGCCGACAGAGGAAGAATGGGAATATGCCGCGGGTGGAGGGAAATTTACCCATCATTATGAATATAGCGGAAGTGACGACATAGAAGAAGTCGGCTTCCACTGTGACAATGCGGAATATTTGAGCATTCAAAATGTGGCCTTGAAAAAGCCCAATGAACTTGGAATCTATGACATGACAGGAAACGTGAAGGAATGGTGTTGGAATGAATATGAAAGTGAATTCGAATGTCCATATGCAGAACAAGCGCAGAGGGTCTTGCGTGGAGGCTGTGTCCATAATTTTTTTGACGATTGCATGGTTCGAAAGCGGGCGTGCAATGAGCCTGATTCAATCAGCGAGAATTTCGGCATAAGGATTTGTCAGTCTTTTTTGAAAGCGAGCGAATCTTCGGATCGCCGCAAACCTTGACGCTCAATCCGTTTGATTATTATGAGAAAAGATTTTC
>CAZZFL010000009.1:0-39996 GCA_964653395.1 uncultured Treponema sp.
TCGGCGACGGCCGCACCAGCAAGATTTGCTACGACGAGGCGGACAGGATTTTAGTGAATAGTGAATTGCGTCGAGGCATGGCGATTTAAAAAAACGCATTCTTGACAAAGCGCGCGCAATTCGTATAAAATATCCTTGCAATACTATGATACGAATCAAAAACGAAAATCAAATCGAAGGCATCCGCCGCTCGTGCCACCTGCTGGCGGACATGTTCAACGAAGTGATTCCGCAAGTGAAGGCCGGAATGTCCACGAAGGACATCGACGACCTTTGCAAGAATTTCATCATTTCACACGGCGGAAAGCCGGCGTGGTACCGCGAGGATTTCCCCGGCGCGGCGTGCGTTTCCGTAAACGAAGAAGTGATTCACGGAATTCCTTCCAAGAAAAAAATCATCCGCGACGGCGACCTCGTTTCCATAGACGTGGGAATCGACCTCGGCGGCTACATAAGCGACTCCACCCACACAGTCCTCGTTGGAAACGTCCGTCCCGAATGGAAGAAGCTCGACGACGTGACGCGAGAATGCCTTGAGGCGGGCATTCAGGCTTGCAAGGCCGGAAACCGCATCAGCGACATCACTAAGGCCGTCTACGAAATCGCCCACAAAAAGCACGGATACGGCGTGGTCTACGAATATTGCGGGCACGGCGTGGGACTTGACGTGCACGAAGATCCCACCATCCCAAACAGTCCAAAGGGACGCGACTCAAATCCGAGGATTCAGCCGGGAATGGTCCTCGCCATCGAGCCGATGATAAATCTCGGCGTTGACGAGGTGGAACTTTTGGACGACGGATGGACGGTCGTCACCGAAGACGGGCTTTGCAGCGCGCACGAAGAGCACACGGTGGCGGTCTTTCCCGACCACACGGAAATCCTCACCGCGCTTGACTGGCGGAACTCCGCATTGTAACCATTTTTGCATGTCGCAGTTTTTCTATAAAAAGGCGCGGAAAACTATGCGATGCGCCAAAATATCGTTATATTTTAAGCAGGGTGTGATAAGAATGACTTCCGTGTCATTTTTATCATGTCAAGTTTCCGTTGGAAACTTGCATATCAAATGCCGCTTCTCATTTCATTGCGAAGCGGCGTAAAAAGTCAATCGAAAGTTGCGCTCGCGACGAGTCGAACAAAGTGGCGCGAAGTTGCCAGCGCACTTTATTCTTGGCTTTTTATCAGGAGCATTTATGAAAGCTACGACAAAAAATGTAATCACCACGGCGTTCGCCGCAGTCCTTTCGTTCGGGCTGATTTCGTTTTCGTGCGCCGGAAAATCTTCCGCGCAGCGCGGGGCGAACACGGCGTTCGCGGACACGGTTCCTTCCGCCAAAATTCCCGAAGATTCGCTCAAAGTGCTGGAAGCGATGCAGAACGCATTCCGCTCGATTTCAGCGCAGGTTCTTCCTTCGGTCGTGGAAGTGGATGTCACGGAAAAGAAGACTCGGCCCGCGAATCCTTTCGGCGACTTTCCGTTCCGGTTTTTCGGAATTCCGCAGGGAAACGAGGAACGCGAGTACGAGCAGCAAGGACTCGGCTCGGGCGTAATCATCCGCCGCGACGGAAAAAAATACTATGTCCTCACGAACAACCACGTGGCAGGAAAGGCGACTGAAATTTCCATAAAGCTGAACGACGGCCGCAATTTTGAAGGAAAGCTCGTTGGCGCGGACGAGCGCATGGACATCGCGCTAGTTTCGTTCGAAAGCGACGACGGCTCGATTCCAATCGCCGCGCTCGGCGACTCGGACAAAGTTCAGACCGGCGACATCTGCTTCGCAATGGGCGCGCCGCTCGGCTACAGCCAGTCCGTCACGGAAGGAATCGTCAGCGCGACAGGGCGTTCTGGAGGACAAATCGGCAGCATCAGCGACTTCATCCAGACGGACACCGCGATAAACCAAGGAAACTCGGGCGGCCCGCTTTTGAACATCTACGGCGAAGTCATCGGAATCAACACGTGGATCGCGTCGCAGTCCGGCGGAAGCCAGGGACTCGGCTTCGCGATTCCAATCAACAACATCAAGCACGCCATCGACGAATTCATTTCGAACGGAAAAGTCACCTACGGCTGGCTCGGCGTTTCCCTCGTGGAAGTGAGCGGCGACATCAAGGACTCGCTCGGAGTGAAAGGCAAGGACGGCGCGTTCGCCTCGCAGATTTTCGTGGACTCTCCGGCGTTCAAGGGCGGAATGCAGGCGGGCGACTACATCGTCGAACTTAACGGAAAGAAAGTGCGCAACACCGACCAGCTTGTCCGCGACGTGGGAAGCCTTCCCGCCAACAAGGACGCTTCGTTCAAAGTGATTCGCGGCGGAAAGGAAATCTCTCTCACCGTCCGCATCACGGAGCGCACGAAGGAAGTTTCTTCGGGCAACGCGAAACTTTGGCCGGGATTCATTCCAGTTCCTCTCACCGACGACGTTCGCAAAAAACTGGAAATCGATTACAAGGTGGAAGGCGTGGCGGTGACAAACGTCCAGCCGAAATCTCCGGCGGCCTCGCTCAGGCTTCAGGAGGGGGATGTCATCACGGCGGTGAACGGAACCAAGGTCAAGAATCTTTCCGAGTTCTACGCCGCGCTCGACCTTACAAAAACGAAGTCGATCCAGTTCACGATTACGAGCGGAGCCGGCTCCATCACGACTGGAACATACAACTTCTGATTTTGCGAAAACGAAATGGCGGGCGCATTTTTAAAATGTGTCCGCCGTCATTTTTTTGAATCAAGCGAGAAGATTTTGAACGGAGTTTCCGTGAAATATTTTTCCCAAATTTCGCGGAATTTTTCGTTCTCGCAAAGCGCGACAATTTCGTATTCCCGTACAAAAAAGTCGGACGGCTTTGTTTGACCGCCGTTCGAAAGTCGAGTCGCACTTGTTTCCCGCGCTATGCGCGCGATTGCATCCGCGTTTTCGTGGCTTCCTCGGTAACGCGTTTTTATCCAGCGCGATTTCATTCCATTGAAAAATTTTTCTTCGGGAAAAACTTTTTCGTCTTTTGCAATCAGTTCGGAATTTTCGAAAATATTTTCACGCAGCCGCACGAGCGCATTCTGCAAAATGAAATCCGCGTCCGAAATTTTCTTCACATTGAAAAAAGTGAGCGCAGCGAACGAAACTAGAGCGCTCTGTTTTTCAACGCGCACTTCGATTCCCTTGAAATTCTGCGATGCGATTTTTTTGCATTGCGCCTCAAGTTGCAAAAGCAGCGCGTCGAAAATCGCGGCATCGTCTTCAAGATTTTTTGGCGAGCGAATCCAAAATTGAACTGAATCGTAAAAATCTGTCGTGGGCACAAGAACTGCCGGGCGAGGTCCCGCCTTGTCCGCGCTTATGTCGGTGAGAAAAGTGTGTTCAAGTTTTACGGCGAGGCTGCGCTTTGAAACCTTGTTTGGCTCGGAAAGAAATTTTCGTTTGCCCATTGATTTTTTCAATCCGCCGAAAATTTTCTCGCATTCCTCGAAGAATTCTTTTTCGGAATTTCCGCCGAAATTTCCTGCGGCGATTATTTCGATTCGGCTTGCGTCCAAAATTTTTTGGTAGGATTCAAGCGCGTCGCTGTATTTAAGATTTTCAAGAATTTCTTTTTGCGTCGAATAGAGCGAACGATATGCCGCGCTCTTGTAGAAGAACTTCACGCCAGCACAGTACATTTGTCGCGCAATGCTTCCAGCCTGAAGGATTTGCCGAGTGCGCCGCGCATTCAAGGCCATGTCCACTTGCGCCGGAGCGAAGTCCGCAAAAAGAAGAGCGTCGCCAATGCATCGAAGCGCGACTTTTTCTTCGCCGGAATTGCATTCCACGGTAATCAAAAAATCCACGTCCGAAACTGAAAGCTGCACTTTAGCGGAGCGCGAAATTTCTCCGAGCGCGAATTTCATTTCGAGCAAATCTGAAATGTTGCGTTCCAAAATTGCCGCGAGGACGCTTTGCATTCCATATTTTTCCTCCGCGTCAAACACTTCGCCGCCGAAAACATAAAGCGCGACCGCCGTTTTGTTTGAAGACGGATTTTCCTTGAGCGTGACTTGAATCTTGTTTGAAAGTGAAACGCTTTTCATTGAGGCGCGCGACTTCGCGACGAAATTCGCGTTGTAAATTGGAATTTCAGATTCCAAAGAAATTTCCTGCGTGGAAAAAGGCATCGCGATTTCGGCGTTTTGTTTTTTGCCGTCATCGTTTTTTTTCGCGACGATTTCGTATCCTGATTTTTCAAATTCATTTTGAATCGGCGAAAGAACGTTTTCGTTCAGCAAGACGAAAATCCACGGCTCGCTTTTTTCCAACGCCGATTTTAAATCCGCGAAATTCTCGGCTTCAATTTTTTTGGGAATTGAAAGAAAACGTTCGATGAGTGTTCCGCCGTGATTTTTTTCTTCAAAGATTTCCTCCGCCCAAAATCGCGAAAGATTTTCCATGAATGATTTTGGATTTGAAATTGAATCGCAGAAATCCTGAATGAGAATTTTTTTTGCCGCGATGAATTCCTCTTCGGAAAAATCGCAAATTTCTCTGCCTAAAATTTCCTCAAAAATTTCTATTTGCTTTGAAGCCTCGACGTTCGATTTTTCAAAAAGCATTTGAAGCACAATGCGGCTGAGATTTTTTTTTGTCGCGGCGGCAGCGTTCACATAGTCGCTTCCGCGGATGGCGAGCGCGTCGTTTTGGACGAGAGAATTTTTTAACGCGGAATTTTTCGACTCGAAAATTGCGGCGGCGATTTTGGACTTGTATTTTTCAAGCGGCGAAAATTGCGCCACGACTTGCGCGAATTCGCTCGAAAATTCCTTGTCGCAAAGAACGACTTTTTTCCCTGCTCGTGAAAAACTTTCGTTCGAATTTTCGCTTGCATGAATTTTAGAATTTTTTTCCGCG
The DNA here is from genome assembly GCA_964653395.1 of uncultured Treponema sp. Taxonomy (GTDB): domain Bacteria; phylum Spirochaetota; class Spirochaetia; order Treponematales; family Treponemataceae; genus Treponema_D. Next base: position 4,884 of record CAZZFL010000009.1, read on the forward strand.
ACGAAAAAACTCGTTTCCGTCGCATGCGGACGGCCAGAATATTTTCCGAAAGTTTGCCGCGCGATGTGGAATACGCTTTTCGCATTTATCGCGCCAGAAACGAAAATCGCGCAATTTTGCGGAACGTAATATTCTTGGAAAATCTCGCTCACGACCGTTCGCAATTCTGACAAATTTTTTTGCGCTGAAAAAGGCGGGTAGGGTGAGTTTTCTCCCCGCAACGAAAAATCTTCGAACACGCGCGAATTGATTTGCGAGTTTATGAAATTTTCTTCGGGCGAAATTTCAAGACCTTTGATTTTTTGGAATTTTTCCTGCAAGATTTCATCTGAAAAAAGCGGCGCGAAAGCGCGTTCTGCAATCTGCTCGAAAATTTCCTTCGTTTCTGCGCTGGTGCAGTCGATGGAAAATCGCGCAATGTTCGCCCCGCACTCGGATTCAAGCGAAGACAAAATTTGGCGATTTTCTTGCGAGGAAAATTCTGCCTCTGGCAAAAGTTCCGCGCAAAGAATGAAATACGGCGAGTCGCATTCGTTTCGAATTTCGTAGCCTGCCTTCGCGCAAAATTCGGCGCGGACAATCGGTGTTGAAAAATCCTCGAAAACGAAAACGCCCATTCCGTTTGGAAGCGTGAACTCGAAAAAATTCTCGATGGGTTCGGCGCAAAAAATTTTTGCAGAAATGATGAACATTGCGGCAAAAAAAATCAGCGTCTTTAAAAATGTTTTTCTCACGATTTCATTTTAAATGAAAATCGCATTGAAATCAATCCCGAAAAATGCTAGGATAATGGTATGGTGCAAATTTCTTACGGACAAAAAAATTCCAACATAGAATTTCCGGACGGCGTTCTGGAAGGAAAGCGCGCGCTCACTTCGGACGAGATTTACGCGCTCGAAAAAAATCGCAACTTCTGCCGGGACTGGAACGGCGTGCGCGTCACCGACGGCGCGTTCGACGCGAACCTTGTCTCGGACTGCGAATTTTCGGGCTTCGTGGTTTTGGGCGCGATCGAGCGCGCGACGCTCCGCTTCCACGACTTGGAATTGGAAGTGGGAATCCACCACTCGAAATTGCGCGACGTGGTGACCGGCGACGACAACGCGATTTACAACGTTGCGTATTTGGACAACTACCGCCTCGGGCGCAACGTGATTCTGTTCAACATTCAGGAAATGTCGTGCACGAATCATTCCAAATTCGGAAACGGAATCTTGAAAAAAGGCGAGGACGAATCGCTGCGAGTCTGGATTGGCGTGGCGAACGAAAACGACGGACGCGCGGTCCTTCCTTTCGAAAACATGATCGCGGCGGACGCGTACATTTGGTCGAGAAAGCGCGACGACAAGATTTTGATGGAACGTTTCGTAGAGCTCACCGAAAACGGAAACCAAAAGACGCTCGACACTTTCGGCACGGTGGGCGACGCATCAGTCATAAAAAACACGACTCTTTTGAAAGACGCGAAAATCGGCGAGTGCGCGTACATAAAAGGCGCGTTCAAATTGAAGAACATCACGGTGCTCTCTTCGGCGGAGGCGGAAAGCCAAATCGGAGAAGGCGTGGAAATGGTAAACGGAATCATGGGCTACGGAAGCCGCGTCTTCTACCAAGCCGTGGCGGTGCGCTTCGTCATCGGGCAAAACTGCCAGCTCAAATACGGCGCGAGGCTTTTGAATTCCGTGCTCGGCGACAATTCCACGGTTTCGTGCTGCGAGCTTTTGAACAACCTGATTTTCCCGTTCCACGAGCAGCATCACAATTCGTCCTTCCTCATCGCCACCACAGTGATGGGACAGTGCAACATCGCGGCCGGCGCGACAATCGGAAGCAACCACAATTCGCGAAGCCCGGACGGAGAAATAATCGCGGGGCGCGGATTTTGGCCGGGACTTTGCTCGGACTTCAAGCACAATTCGAAATTCGCGTCGTTCGTGCTCGCGGCGAAAGGCTCTTACCAGCACGAGCTGAATATCACGTATCCGTTTTCGCTCGTTTTTCCTGCCAGCGAGAACGAGCCAGTCCAGATAATTCCGGCGTTTTGGTTCATGTTCAACATGTTCGCCATCGCGCGAAACCGCTACAAATTTTCAAAGCGCGACCGCCGCCTAAAAAAAATCCAGCACATCGAAACCGACCCGCTCGCTCCTGACTCGATGCAGCAAATCCTTTCTTCGCTTGAAAGGCTCGTCGAACTTTCGAAAGAGCACCTTCAAGGCATCGGCCTTGAGACCGTGATTTCCGCAAAGACCGAGGAACAGAAATTGCAGGCCGCGAAAGATTTTCTCCACCAAAATCCCAAATGCGACTTCACGCTTTTCGACGCGGAATGCCAGAAAAAGTATGGCGCGAAGATTTTAAAGCCTGTGAGGGCGTACAAAGAATATCGCAAGGTCTTGAAATATTTCGCGTCGCGCTCGCTCGTGGAATTCTGCGACATGGAAAAATGCGAAAGGCTCGACGAGGCGACGATAAAAAAAATCCTTTCGACAAAGCTCCACACGAAATGGACGAACGCCGGCGGACAAATTCTTCCGAGCGAAATGCTCGACGAATTCGCCGCGCTCGTGAAAGGCGGAAAAATAAATTCGTGGGACGAGGCGCACGAATTCTACGACCGCTGCCAGTCGCGTTACGCCGAGTTCAAGGCGAGATATTCGATTTTCATTTTCGAAAAATTGTACTCGCGGAAAATCCACGAATTCACGCGGGAAATTTTTGACGACATCATTTCGGACGTCGCGACATTTTCGAACGAAATGTACAAGGATTCGATTTATTCGCGCCAAAAGGACTACGACGAGCCTTTCAGGAAAATGACTTACGGAAACGACGACGAAATGGTCGCGGTGCTCGGCTCGCTCGACGACAACGAATTCCTGCATTCGCTCAAAAAGTCAACGGCGGAATTCAACGCGCGGCTAAAAAAAGTTTTTTCGTGAAATCCGAATTGGAAATCCGTGCGAAATCGCGACGGCGCGGATTTTTCCTTCGCCGAATAAATTTTGATTTTTACCTTGCGCAAATTTCATTTTTGTGCTACAATTTACGGATATGGGAGTTTTAATGGACGTTCAGTTACAAGAGTTAATCGACAAGATTAAAAAGGACGGCGTCGCTTCGGCCGAAGAAGCGGCCGCTGGAATAATCGCGGAGGCGGAAAAGAAAGCCGCGGCGATTATCGACGACGCCAAGCAAAAGGCTGAAAGCTTCGAAAAGGAAGCGAAGGCCAAGGCCGCCGGCCAGCAGAAAGCGGGCGAGGATGCGCTCAAGCAGGCGTCTCGCAATCTCCTCATTTCCTTTCGTGACGGAATCGGCGCACAGTTGCGCGCGATTGTCGAGGATGAGACGGTAAAGGCTTATTCCAAGGATTTGCTCGCAAAGCTCGTGCCGGAAACGGTGAAGGCGTGGAGCGTGAAATCGGACGCGGGCGACCTTTCCGTGCTTCTTTCGAAATCCGACCTCGACGCATTGGAAAGCGGATTGAAGGGCGCTCTGAAAGACGAGATTTCCAAAGGACTTGAAATCAAGGCGGACAAGACGCTCGAAAGCGGATTCCGCGTGGGACTCAAGGACGGAAGCGCGTACTACGACTATTCGGCGGAATCAGTGGCGGAACTTTTTTCCGCATACCTCAATCCTAAAATCGCGCAGATAATGAAAGACGCGGCGAAAGAGGCGTAGAGTGGCAAGTTTGTTCCAATCATCGCAGTATTATTTGGTCTCGCAACTTCCATCGATTGAAAATGTCGATGCCAAGCAGCTGCCGATTACCGAAAAATACTACCGTGATTTGTGCGAGAGATTCCTCGACGAAAAAAGCCTTGCGATTGTGCGAAGCCTTTCCCTCGAGTCGCCGAAAAAGGAAGCCAAGACTGGCTCGGCTTTCCTCGACGCTTGGAACGAGAGGGAGCGATGCCTGCGGATGGCTTTGGCGCAAGTGCGCGCGCTCAAGATGAAAAAGGATTCGGAAGTGCTTCCCGGCGGATGCACCGCCGACATCCTTCAGGCGGCGCGCACGGCCGTGGGAATGGAAAGCCCGCTCGCCGCGGAGGAATTCCTCAACAAATACAGGATGGAAACGCTGCGCTCGCTCGCGCCGCTCGACACGTTCAGCGTGGACGCGGTTTTCGCTTACGGCATCTCTTTGATGCTCGCCCAGCGCATGAAGAAGTTTGACGTGGAAACTGGAAAAGTTTCCTATCATAAAATTTACGATGAAATACTGGAGGACGCTAAGTAATATGAGTTCGCAGGAAAACAACACATATACAAAAACGGATGCCAAAGGAAAAGTAGTCGGCATTAACGGCAACATGGTTTCGGTGGAATTTGACGGCACCGTCACTATGAACGAAGTCGGCTATGTCGCCGTCGAGGGCAAAATGCTCAAGGGCGAGATAATCCGAATTCGCGGAAACACAGCCCAAATGCAGATTTACGAAATGACCGAAGGCATCAAGGCCGGATGCGAAGTGGAATTTACGGGCGAAATGCTCGCGGTGAGGCTCGGACCCGGACTTTTGGGACAAGTCTACGACGGACTTCAAAACCCGCTTCCTGAGCTTGCGGAAAAGGCGGGCTACTTTTTGGAGCGCGGAGTCTACGTCGAGCCGCTTCCGAGTCAAAAGGAATGGGATTTCACTCCGAGCACGAAAGAAGGCGACACGCTTTATCGCGGCGACAGTTTCGGCTCAGTTCCCGAAGGACCTTTCGAGCACAAAATTCTCGTTCCGTTCGACATGCTCGGAACTTACAAGGTGAAATCGATCGTTCAGCCGGGAAAATACAAGTTGGACGACACGCTCTGCGTCGTTGCGGACGAGCGCGGCAATGAAAAGAAGCTTTCGATGTCGTTCTACTGGCCGGTAAAACGCGCCGTGGACTGCTACGCCGAACGTCTCGAGCCGACCGAAACGATGGTCACGAAAACCCGTCTCATCGACACGTTCTTCCCGGTGGCGAAGGGCGGAACTTACTGTATTCCTGGACCTTTCGGCGCGGGAAAAACCGTCATTCAGCATACCACCAGCCGCAATGCGGACGTTGACATCGTAATCATCGCGGCGTGCGGCGAACGCGCGGGCGAAGTCGTGGAAACGATCAAGGAATTCCCCGAACTCAAGGATCCGCGCACTGGCGAAAGTTTGATGAAACGCACCGTCATCATCTGCAACACGTCTTCAATGCCGGTCGCTTCTCGCGAGGCTTCAGTCTACACGAGCGTGACTTTGGCGGAATACTATAGGCAGATGGGATTGAACGTGCTTTTGCTCGCGGATTCCACGTCCCGCTGGGCGCAGGCTCTGCGCGAAATGTCGGGTCGCCTTGAGGAAATCCCTGGCGAAGAGGCTTTCCCGGCGTATTTGGAATCGTACATCGCGGCGTTCTACGAGCGCGCGGGAATGGTTCGCCTTCGCGACGGAAACAAAGGTTCTGTCACGATCGGAGGAACGGTTTCTCCTGCCGGCGGAAACTTTGAAGAGCCTGTGACGCAGGCCACGCTTAAAGTCGTGGGCGCGTTCCACGGACTTACGAGGGAACGTTCCGACGCTCGAAAATATCCCGCCATCGACCCGATCACTTCGTGGTCAAAATATCCCAGCGTAATCCGCAAGGATTGGGTGGATTTCGCACGCTCAGCGTTCAAGCGCGGCGTGGAAGTGAACCAGATGATGAAAGTCGTCGGCGAAGAAGGAACGACCACGGAAGATTACGTCGCGTATCTCAAGAGCGAATTCTTGGACGCGGTTTATTTCCAGCAGAATTCGTTCGACGAAGTGGACGCGGCTTGCAGCGTCGAACGCCAGCAATATCTTTTCAGGAAAGTGCTGACTGTTTTGGCGAGCGAATTTGAGCTTGAGGCGAAGGACGATGCCCGAGCCTACTTCAACCAATTGCGCCGCGCTTTCGGCGACTGGAATTACGTCGAATTCAAGACGGAGCAGTTCAATTCCATTGAAAAGGAAATTGACGAAATTTATTCACAGAAAAAAGGCGCGCTCACAAAGGCGGGCGAAGCACTTCTCAAGGAAGGTGAATAATGAACAAAGTTTACAGCAAAATCGAATCGATAAACGGAAGCGTCATCACGGTAAAAGCCTCCGACGTTTCATACGGAGAGCTCGCCGAGATCGAGACTCGTTTCGGAAAGTCGCTCGCGGAAGTGAGCGCGATTCAGGGCGAGAACGTTTCGCTGCAAGTTTTTGCGGGCGGACGCGGCGTTTCCACCGGCGACCACATCAAATTTCTCGGACACCGAATGGAAGTGAGTTTCAGCGAAAACCTTTTGGGACGAATCTTCAATGGTTCTGCCGAGCCTCGCGACAAAGGGCCGTCTCTCGCGGAAAATCTCGTGGCGATCGGAGGACCTTCGGTGAATCCTTCCAAGCGCATCATGGCGCGCCGAATGATTCGCACCGGAATCCCGATGATTGACATGTTCAACACTTTGGTCGTCTCGCAGAAACTTCCGATTTTTTCCATTTCGGGCGAGCCGTACAACCAGCTTCTCGCGCGAATCGCGATGCAGGCCGAAGTTGACGTGATCGTTCTCGGCGGAATGGGACTCAAGTACGACGACTACTTGTATTTCAAGAACACGCTCGAAAACGGCGGCGCGCTCAGCCGAACGGTAATGTTCATTCACACGGCGGCCGACCCGACCGTAGAATGCAAGAAAATTCCCGACCTTTCGCTTGCCGTGGCGGAGCAATTCGCGCTTCAGGGAAAGGACGTGCTCGTCCTTCTCACGGACATGACGAACTTCGCCGATTCAATGAAGGAAATCGCCATCACGCAGGAGCAAGTTCCTTCGAATCGCGGCTATCCCGGAGACTTGTATTCGCAATTGGCGAGCCGCTATGAAAAGGCCGTTGACTTCGCCGACGCCGGCTCGGTGACGATTCTCGCCGTGACGACGATGCCCGGCGACGACGTGACGCACCCTGTTCCTGACAACACGGGCTACATCACCGAAGGACAGTACTATCTCAAAGGCGGACGCATCGAGCCTTTCGGAAGCCTTTCGCGCCTCAAGCAGAACGTCAACGACAAGACGCGCAACGACCACCGCGCGCTCATGGACGGAATGATTCGCCTGTATTCTTCATACAAGGACACGCTCGAAAAGAAGTCGATGGGCTTTATGATGAGCGCGTGGGACGAAAAGCTCATAAAATACGGCGCGCTCTTTGAAAGCGAGATGATGGACCTTTCCAAAAACATCGCTTTGGAAGACGCTCTCGACATGGGCTGGAAAATTCTCGCCGACTGCTTTGAAAAGGACGAAGTGGGAATCAAGTCCGCGCTGATTGAAGAGCACTGGCCCGTCAAATAAAGCCGACGATTTTAAGTTTGGCATGAGTTTTTGTTCTTCGCGGAACGAAAACTCGCGTGGTTTTTAAGTATTTTATTTCGGCATCGATTTTCCATTTACTTATGGATTTGGAAGGTCGGTAAAATTGAGGATTTGTATGGCGAAGATAAAGCTGACAAAAAACGAGCTGAAGACGCAGAAGGACGCGCTGAAAATGTTCCGGCGTTACCTTCCGACGCTCACGCTCAAAAAGCAGCAGCTTCAGACCGAAATACGCACCATCGACGCCCGCGCCAAGGAAGTCCGCGCGCAGCGCAAAGCCTTGGAAAAGGAATTTGAGGAGTGGATTTCGGTTTTCGGAGAAAAGGAAGCCTTCAAGCCCGGCATGGTTACGGTCAAAAACATCCGAAAGGGCACTGGCAACATCGCCGGCGTTACGATTCCAATATACGAGGGAGCCGACTTTTCGCGCGGAGACTACGACCTTTATTCGACCCCGCTTTGGATCGATTTGGCCGCCGACCGCATGGAAAAGGCTCTTTCGCTTGACTTGGAGGCCGACACTTTGGACGAACAGGTGCGGCTTTTGGCAAGGGAACTTCGCGTGACGACTCAGCGCGTAAACCTTTTCGAAAAGGTCAAAATTCCCGAAACGAAGGCGAACATAAAGAAAATCACGGTGTACTTGGGCGACGAGCAAGTCGCGGCCGTAGTGCGCTCGAAGATTTCAAAGAAAAAGCTGCAGCAAAAGGCGCAGGAGGAAACTGAATGATTGTTCCGATGAAAAAAGTTTCCCTTGTGATTTTGAGCAGGGAAAAAGAGGCGGCCCTCAAGACGCTTCGCGCGTCGGGGCTAGTTCACTTGCAGAACGTCGAGGGCAAAGGCGAGCGGCTTTCGGAACTGAAAAACGTTTCGGCGAAACTGCGGGCGGCTCAGTCGATTCTCGCGGAAATGAAAATTCCGCAGAAAAATTTGAAGATGGTTTCCGCGACGAACGAAGAGACTGCTTCCAGCGCCGAAAAAATCGTCGCGCTCGCGGAACGCAAAAAGGCTTTGCTCGACAAAATCGCGCAGAGCGCGGCGGAACTCGAACGGCTCGCTCCGTGGGGAATCGTGAATCCATCCGACTTGGCGTTCCTTTCGAAAAAGGGCATTCACCTTTCGCTCTACGAAATTCCTTCCGACAAGTACAATTTGATCGGCGAGGACGTGAAAACGCTTTTGGTGAATTCTTCGAAAACCACGAAACGCTTTTTGCTCGTTTCCGAAACGGAAGCGGAAAAAGGCGAGCGTCCGGCGGGACTTGTGCCCGAGGCGTACCAAGTGGTTTTGCCCGAAAAATCGAGCGACGAAATCGCGGCGGAAATAAATTCCGCAAAAGATGAAATTTCCAAAATCGAAGCGGATTTGGCGGCCAGCGCGGTCTATGCGAAGTCGCTTTCGGACTACGAAAAGTCGCTTGAAAAGGAAATCGAATTCGAGTCGGTGTATTCCGGAATGGAACAGGAAGCGGAGGAAAAGAACACTTCGCTTTCATGGATTTCGGGATTCGTTCCAGTGGATTCGCTTGGCGCGCTCAAGGAAACGGCGGCGCGTTCGAACTGGGCGTTGCTCTGCGAAGAGCCTTCGGAAGAAGACGCTGTTCCCACGAAGCTCAAGAACAACAAGCTTGTGAGTTTGATTTATCCGCTCACGGATTTTCTTGACGTTACGCCGGGCTACCGCGAATTCGACATTTCGGCGTGGTTCTTGCTTTTCTTCTGCGTTTTCTTTTCGATGATTTTCGCGGACGCGGGATACGGCGCGTTGATCGCGGTCGTCGGACTGATTCTTGCAGGAAAGTCGAAAAAGGGCCAGAAGTCGCTTTCGGCTTTGGTCGTGCTTTTGGGCGCGTGCACGATGGTTTGGGGCGTTCTCACTTGCTCGTATTTCGGAGTGAGCGCGAGCTTGCTTCCGCCGCAGTTGGTGAATCTTTCGAGTTCTCTGTTCTCGCAGCCGAAACTCGTGTTGCAGGGAATGAGCGCGGACGCGGCGAAAAGCCTCGCGGACAAAAACCAGCAGATTTTCTGCTTTACGCTCGCATTGATTCAGCTGAGCATCGCGCATATAACTTGCTGCGTTTCGAACGCGCGGCAAAAAAGCCTCAAGGCGGCGGGCGACTTCGGCGCGCTCCTTCAATTGTGGGGCACGTTCTATGTGGTCCTGAGCATGGTCGTTGCGGACGGCGTGAACTACACGTTCCCGCTTATGGACAACGGGCAGAGCGTGAATCTTTTCGGATTTGAGGCTCCGCATTATTTTCCGACTGTCGCGCTCGGTGTCTTGGGATTCGGCTTTTTGCTGAATTTCATTTTCTCGAACTACGAAGGAAGCGTCGGAAAGTCGATTCTCGAAAGCCTGAAGAACATCATCAGCGTCTTGCTCGGAATCGTCAACGTGTTCAGCGACATCGTTTCGTACATCCGACTGTGGGCGGTGGCCCTCGCGGGCGCGGCGATAAGCAACACTGTGAACGAGATGGCGGGACCGATGTTCGGGAAACTTTCGATGGTAATCGTCGTGGTGATTCTGCTGTGTTTCGGACACGGCCTGAACATGATACTGAACTTGCTTTCGGTGATCGTTCACGGCGTGCGACTGAACACGCTGGAATTTTCGCAGCATTTGGGAATGGCGTGGAGTGGCACGAAATACAAGCCATTTTCCAATTGACAAGGAAGTTAATTTAAATTAACTTGTAATTTTCGGAAAAACGGGCGCAAGTCCGCTTGAATAAAAAAATCTTCCGCGTTTTGCGGACAAAATGTAAGGAGTAATTTATGAACTGGGGAATGATTGGAGCCGGTGTGGTCATGGGAATTGCCGCTTTGGGAAGCGCAATCGGAATCGGAATCGCTGGACAGGGCGCGATTGGCGCGTGGAAACGTTGCTATTTGAACAACAAGCCCGCTCCGTTCTTGCTGGTCGTATTCGCGGGCGCGCCGCTCACACAGACAATCTACGGATTTTTGCTGATGAACACGATGCTTGGCGTCGCTCCCAACGCAAGTCCTGCGGCGCAGAGTTTCTTGCTCGGAATGGGATTCGCCTGCGGATTGGCGATGTGCCTTTCTGCCGTGGCGCAGGGAAAAGCTGGCGCGGCGGGCAGTGACGCTCTCGGCGAAACAGGAAAAGGCTTCACCAACTACATCATGGTCGTAGGTCTTTGCGAAACCATCGCTTTGTTCGCGATGGTCTTCGGCATGGTCGCGTCGGGCGCACTTTAATAGATGACACGCACTGTTTCCATCGGTGGGAGCGGTTTGACCAAAAAATTGAATATCGGTGGCGGCAGTCCGATTTCCGTCCAGACAATGTGGAAGGAAGGAATTGCCGGCATCGAAAATGACTCTCAAAAATTCGAGCGCACTTTGCGCGCCCTTTCCGAATTAGAAGGATTGGGTTGCGACATAGTGCGTTTTGCCGTGCCCGACGAAGCGAGCGCGAAATCTTTGTGCGCCATCGCCGCGCGGACAAGGATGCCGCTTGTGGCGGACATCCATTTCGACTACCGCCTGGCATTGGAATGCCTCAAGGGAAACGTGGCGGCAATCCGCATAAATCCCGGCAACATCGGAAGCCGCGAGCGCGTGGAGGCCGTGGTGAACGCCTGCCGTGAAAAGAACGTCGCCATTCGAATCGGCGTGAATTCTGGAAGCCTTCCAAAGGATTTGGCGCAAAACGTCGCGGAAGGAAAAATTTCCCGGGGCGAGGCTTTGGCGATTTCCGCGGAGCGCGAGGCGCTGGTTTTCGACGAACTTGGATTTTCCGAAGTGGTGGTGAGCATGAAGGCTTCGAGCGTGGCGGAAACGGTCGCCGCGAACGAGGCGTTTTCAAAGAAATTCGACATTCCGCTTCACATCGGGGTGACCGAAGCCGGCCCGCTCATCGGCGGCATCGTAAAAAGCACGCTCGCATTTTCGTCGCTGCTTTCAAAGGGCGTCGGCGACACAATCCGCGTGAGCCTTTCTTCCACGCCGCAAAACGAAGTGATCGCGGGCTGTGAAATTCTTCGCGAATGCGGCAAGCGAAGCGGCGGCGTTAGAATCGTCTCGTGCCCGAGATGCGGACGCGAAGGATTCGACGTGCATTCGTTCGTGCAAAAATGGGAATCGAGGCTTCTCTCAAGCCAAAAGAATGTCACGATAGCAGTGATGGGCTGCGCCGTGAACGGGCCCGGGGAAGCGAAGCACGCCGACTTGGGAATCGCGGGCGCGGGCGGCAAGGCGATTATTTTCAAAAAAGGAAAAATAATCCGAACTATTCCCGAAGAAAATGCCGATAATGTCTTTGAAGAGGAATTCAATTCCCTTTAAGAAAATTTTGGAAATGACATTTTGAAGAGAATCGCTTTTTTTTCGCTTTTTACAATTTTTCTCGCGCTCGAAATTTTTTCGCAGAGGATGGTTCGTCCCGAAAATCTGGTCCAAAGCGACCGCATTTTGGCGAGGGCGCAGCATGCGTTCGACGCTGGGCGCTATTCCGATGCGATGACGCTTTGCGAAGAGGCGCGGCTCGCCCGCAGGAACGAAGTGCGCTGGAGCAGCTTTGTCATCGGCAATGTCCTCGCAGTGCCCGCGATAAAAAGGGCAGGACCTTTCATTTCGGATCTGATGCCGATTTTAAAGGAGCGCGAAGAATACGATGCCATTCAAATCATCGAAGGGCAAATCGAGCGGCATGGCTCGGACTTTTTCGGCAATTCGCTTCCGCGCCTTTACGATTATCTTAAAAGCCTCGACGAATATCCCGAAAGCGATTTCCTGCTCGCGAAAATATATCGGCTTGAAGGCGAGTACGATTTGGCGATGCAGTTTTTGGAACGCGCGCGAAGCCACAGCGACATACTTGACGTGCCGGCCGTAAAATTCGACATCCTCTATGAAATGGCGGATTTGGCGAACGTTTTGGGCGACGACACGAATTGCGAAAAGGCGCTGCTGCTCGTGGTGGAAGGCGACGGACTTTATCGCAACAAGACGATGTACAACGCGATTGAAAAGAGCGTCAAATTGAAAAGGCGCGGCGTGGACTTGGCGGAATATTTCCTGCAACTTTTTCGCTCGCCTTCCATCAATTCTATGCGCGCGTATTTCGAGCTGGCGGACATCTACGAAAGCCGCGGCGAAATGAAGGAAAGTTTCTACATGACGGCGTTCGGCGTGATTGTCGGTTTCACGCACGTGGTGGAAATCCTCGACGACAGGCTCGGCGAAATCACGTTCGACGAAAACGAGCGGCGTTCGCTGGATCATTTTTTCGCGGAATGCGGCAAGAACGAGGACGTGATGTCGTGGATGCAGGGAAGGGGATTGTGGCGCGGATTTTTCAACATGGCAGTCCGCGCCCGAAAAAACGGCTGGGACGATTTCGCTGTGTCGTTTTTGTCAAAACTTTCGGAAGCTTGTCCCGATGAATATTGGCGGACGGCGGCGAAATCGACTCTCGAAGAACGCTAATAGAAAAGTCCGACTCCAAGCGAGATTTCCTTTATGCTCGTATTCTCGTCGCGCCAAGAAGTGTCCAGCGCGTTTTTGAAAAGGATTCGTCCCATGTCAAACCCGATGCTCGCGCGGAGCTGCACGCTCTTCCATTTTTCAGGAAAGAAAAGCATTTCGATTCCGCAAGTGTAGAAGCCGTCTTTGGGCGAGAAAGTTTTTCCCGTGCTTCTGTTTTGCGTGAGCGCGATGTCGATGAAAGGCGACAGCTGGACTTCGAAATTGAAATTCTTGAGCCAGTTTTTTTTGAACTGCGTGGAAAAAAGCCGGATTGGAAAGTCAATGTTAAAGATGATCGCGGCCTCGCTTTTGCAGGCGCGCATGTCGCCCATTCCAGTCTGCGAAGAAAAATATTGGTCGTCCGGAACGCCGCGCAAAAATTCTCCGTACTGCCTGTAGGAATCGCGCTGCGCGAAAATCATTAGTCGCGAGGCGAGCGCGGCTTGCTTCCATGCGAAAAACACTTTCGCCTGCGCTTCCACTCCCGGCTGGAATTCGTTGAGCTGAAAATTATAGGCGAGGCACGGCGTGAGCGACGCCAAAAATCCCTTCCTGAAATTTCCCTGCCAATCCACGCGTCCCGCGCTCAGTTCCGTGGAGACTGTCAGCTTCGGCGAAACCAAGTCTTCGTTTTCGATGCTGATTCCGTCCTTGTCCCAATTGTAAAGAAATTCCAGCGCGGGTGAGAGCACGAGGTCGCCGAAACCTCCGAGCGGCATAAGCGTTATTGGAACGGAAAATTTTGCCCATTCGGTGAAATATATGTCGTCTCCAAATTCCTCGTAATCAAGTTCGCGCGTCGAGCCTTGAGCGATGTCCAGTCGCAGCGAAAAAATGTCGAACGGCATCGTGAACGTGAGCCCGCTCTGGAAATCCCATTCCGGTTCGCTCCTAACAAAAGCGTACTCGAGCGAGAAGTCGTTGTTCCACGAGGTTTCCACTTTTCCCAACGTGAACGGAAGGTCGTATCCGAAACTTCCTCCCAAAACAAAGTCGTTTTCCTGCCCGTCCTTTTGCTCGAAGCGGAAGAACGTGTCCGCCTCCATCTCGCTCATCGTGCCAAAAAAATTGGCATCCTTGAATTTTATCTTCACCTCGAATCCTTCGTTGGAATCGTACTTGGGATAGGGCAGGAGCAGAAAATGCCGTGAATCCACGGTGGTGACATTTATCGTGACGGGAATCTCGCCATCTTCGTCGGCTTCTTCGGCGAGCGCGTATTCAATTTCCGCCGTCTCGAAAAGCCGCGCGTTTATCATTTTTTGCTTGATGTCGAGTATGTACGCTTCGAATGTTTCGCGGTTCTCGAAAATTTTTCCTTCTTCGATTTTGATGTTGCGCTTGAGCGCGCTTTCTTTCGTGATGCCTTGCGCGTCGTAATTTACGGCGATTATTTTGTAGACGGCATTTTGGACGGATTCTTCCGATTTCTCCGAATCAATGGAATTTTGTTCCTGCGCGAAAGAAAAAACTGAAATCAAGAGCGCGGCGGCAAAGGCTAACGCGTGCTTGAAAATGCTGCCAGAATGGCATGCCAATTTTAAATTCGATTCGGCTTTAAAAAGCACGCTTTTTTCCGCGCCGCATAATTCTTTTCGAACCACTTGACACTCTCCGCTTTGGATGCTCGAAATCCATTCTTGGCGCATGCAAGGAAATCCCATTCTTCACGATTCAGTCGAACTGCGCGAAGCCAATTCAATTTTGCCCGACGCGCTAATGCCGAAAAAACGCTTTTTGAATCCTCATGCCATGAAATTTACAAGGTTCAAATTTTTGCGTTTTCATCGGCATTTTCTTTGCAATCTTCTATAGTTGAAAACGGACGCTCACGTCCGCCGACCAAATCGAATTCTTGAAATCCCATGACGCGCCGAAATTGAGCGCCATCATCGAAATGTCAAGCCCGAATCCGCCGAAAACCTGCGGAATGAACGAATCCAAAAATCCCGAGGATTGTTTTCCCGATGCCGCGCGAACGCTCGTGTAGTTCGCCGCTCCCGCACGCTCGGGCGAAACTTGCCAATTCCATTTGATGTCTGAATCCGAGAAGATTCCACGGAATCCCGCGTAAGGCGTGAAGAAAATGAATTTTTTGGAAATCTGCGCGCTCACAAATGCGGTCTTCACGCAGTAGTCCAGCGAAGTGTTGAATCCGTCTTTTTCGAACGAAAAGTCGCCCTTGGTAAGGTAGAATCCACCGCCGACAGAAAGTTTCGGAAATGCGCTTTCGCCCTTGAAAATCGCCCAGCGGACATCGCCGCCGATGTTGAAATATTTTATGCCGATTCCGTCAACAAGCCTCAACTTTGAAAGGTCGATGTACATGAACGAAAGTCCAACGTCGAACGGCAGAATCAAACCGCCAATCCTCGCGTTCGCCGTAAAAGTCGGGAAAACGAAAGTCTTTGGAACTGCCGAAATTCCGAAAATGTCCGCAACGCCTTTCAATGGAGAAAGATCGAATTTTGCCACTCCGAATTCCGCTCCGAAGCCGAAATGCGGCGGCGCGGATGGAAAAAATTTCCCAATCCAAGCGTCAGCGTAGACATTCTGTTGAACCACCGCGTTGGGAAGCGTTTTGTCGAGCGACAGCGCGAATCCGTTCATGCCGGAAGAAACTTCGCTAAAAGAGTGCCCTTGCGCGAAAGCCGAAAAAAGCGCGATTGCCGCGAAAAAAGAAAGGAAAAATTTTTTCATTGTGCCTCCCGAATTTTTTATTACTATTAAATTAAATTTTCAAGCGCCAAAAAGGTTTCAACTTTTTCTCCGAAAAAAAATTCGGAAACGAAGCGAGAAACGCGGGCGGGCGAGCACTGTCGCCTCGAAAGATTCTACATTATTGCGGAAAAAAAATCAATGGGGGAGCGATTTTTTGCGGCTTTCAAAAATCCCGAAAATTTTCTCGCCGAAAATCGCGATTTTCGTTCAAAAAAATAAGATTTTTTTTGAAAAAACGCTTGACAAATTTCAAAAAAATCTATATCATAGCAGAACAAATGCCGCTGTAGCTCAGTTGGTAGAGCGGTGGACTGAAAATCCATATGTCGTTGGTTCAATTCCAACCGGTGGCAAAGTAGCGTTTCACAACGCTACTTTTTTTATGCATGGCTGTTTTTGCTTTTCTGAATCCTGCGTTGAAAACTTCGCGATTGCATTTGCGATGCGACGGCATAAAGAATCTTTCAGGCTTGCTGCAATGTCCATTTCTCGCTGTGCGAATTCAAATTTATTGAAAATATTTCGCTTTATGTTTTGTTGTCGAATTTCAATCTTGTCAAATTTCATTTTTCGTGCTAAAATGAAAGAATGAGCATACACATAAACGCGCCCGAAGGCGCAATCGCTCCGGCGGTGCTTTTGCCGGGCGACCCGCTCCGCGCGAAATACATCGCGGAGAATTTTTTGCAGGACGCGAAATGCTACAACGAAGTTCGCGGAATGTTCGGCTTCACTGGGACATACAAGGGAATTCCCGTCTCGGTGCAGGGAACTGGAATGGGACAGCCTTCGATTTCGATTTACGCGAACGAGCTTTTTTCCTCATACGGCGTGCAGACCGCGATTCGCGTGGGCACATGCGGCGGACTTTCCGAAAAGACAAAAGTGCGCGACACGATAATCGTGAACGCGGCTTCAAGCGAATCCGCCATGCAGAACGGAAGGTTCGGCTCGCTCCACTACGCGCCAGCGGCGGACTTCGAGCTTCTTTTGCGCGCGCACGCCGCGGCGAAAAAAATGGGAATTCCGTTCCACGTTGGACCGTGCGCATCGAGCGACGCTTTTTACGACGAGAACGAAAATTGGCGGCTTTGGGCGAAATACGGCGTGCTCGGACTTGAAATGGAAGCCGCGGAATTGTACACGCTCGCCGCGAAATTCGGAAGGAAGGCGCTTTGCATCCTTACCGTCAGCGACCATTTGATCACGAATGAAATCACGACGGCGGAAGAACGGCAGAAAACTTTCAGCGACATGATAAACATAGCACTTGAAACAATTGCGAATGTTTGATATGATTCATAAAGTATGGAAAACAAGGGAACAGATTTACTTGATTACGACGACGCGGACTTCAACACCATAATCGCGCCGGACATCTCTTTCGACGGAAATATCGCCTTCAGCAAGCCTTTTCTGGTAAAAGGCAAAGTGAGCGGAAAGATTACGGCGCAAAGCGATTTGGTCGTGGATTCAGGCGCAGTCGTGAACGCCGACATTCAGGCCGAACGTGTCTTGGTGCGCGGTTCGGTGAACGGAAACATAAGCGCCACTTCGCTTGTTTTTTTGACTTCCACTGGCTCGGTCAACGGAGACATTTCTTCGGCGCAGGTAGTTTTGGAGCAGGGCGGAACATTCACCGGCCGCTGCACGATGGGGGAAAAATGAGACGCTTTTTTATTTCGATGGTTTTCTCGGTTGCCGCTTTCTGCGCCTTCGCGCAGCGCGGGCCTGACGCGCTCGCCTTGTACAGGGCGGGAAATTACGTCGAGTCGATTCGCGTTTGCGAAGACGAAATAAAGTCAAGGCCTTCAAATTTGGATTCATACGTCGTGATGTGCTGGTCTTTGATCGCGAACCGGGAATACGCCCGCGCCGAACAGATGGCTTATGAGGGACTGAAAATTAGCCGCTACGACATTCGTCTCATAGAAATTCTCGGCGAGGCGAAATATTATTTGGGAAAGAACAGCGAGGCTTTGAAGCAGTTTCAAGAATACATCGCGAACACTCCGGACAGGACCGGCGCGCGCATAGACACCGCGTATTATTTTATGGGCGAAATCTATATCCGCCAGACGAAATTCCAGCACGCCGACATCGCGCTGAGCGCGGCCACGCGGAAGCGCACCGGCGCGGACGGCTGGTGGACGAGGCTCGGATACGCGCGCGAGATGGCAGGCAACTATTACGAGGCGATGGCGGCCTACGAAAAGGCTTTGGAACTCGATCCCCAAAGGACAGACGCAATAAACGGAAAGAAGCGTGTTTCCGACCGCCTCAGGTAAAGAATTCTTCGCACATTTCGAGACTCTCGGATGCCGCCTGAACCAAATCGAAAGCGAGGGCGCGGCAGAAGTCTTTTCCGACGCCGGCTTCCGCATCGACATGAATCCCATCGCGGCGAAAGATGACGCGCGGCAAGACGTGTGCGTCTGCGTCCTGAACACTTGCGCCGTGACGACGAAGGCCGAGCAAAAGGCGCGGCGCGTCATTCGGCTTCTCTTGAAAAAATTCCCGAACGCGATTCTGATTGTCACAGGATGCTACGCGCAGCTTTCCATGAAAGAAATTTCCCAAATCGACGAAAGGATTTGCGTCTTGCCGGGACTCGCAAAAAGCGCGCTTCGCGGCGTTCCGCAAAAAATCAAGGCGTTCAGCGCAGATCCGCGCGGCGCGAAGGAAATCCTCAAAAGCGACTTTGTTTTCGAGCCGACGCAAAAAATCAATGTTGCGCGCGCGCCGTTCGAACTTTTGCCGAAAACTTTTTTTTCGCATTCCCGCGCTTCCTTGAAAATCCAGGACGGCTGCGACAATTCATGCTCGTACTGCGCGATTCATTTGGCGCGTGGAAAAAGCGTCAGCTTGGATGCCGCGCTCGTGCTCGAGAGGATTTCGGCTCTGGAAAGTCAGGGGCACGGCGAAGTGGTTTTGACGGGCGTGAACGTAGCGCAATATTCATCGACATTCGAAGGAAGGCCGCTCGACATCGCCGATTTGCTTGAATTGATTTTGTCGCGCACGAAAAAAATCGCGCTGCGATTTTCCAGCATTTATCCCGAGACCGCGAGCGAGAAATTTTGCGACTTGATAAAGGACGGGCGCGTTCGGCCGCATTTCCACCTTTCGGTGCAGAGCGGAAGCGACGCGATATTGAAAAGGATGAACCGCCGGTACACGAGCCAAGACGTGGTGGAAGCGTGCCGCCGCTTGCGTGACGCTAAAGGAAATCCGTTTTTGGCATGCGACATAATCGCGGGCTTTCCGGGCGAAAGCGAAAAAGATTTTCTCATGACGATGGAAATACTCGAATCGTGCCATTTTACGAACGTGCACGCCTTCGCCTTTTCACCGCGCAAGGGAACCGCCGCGTTCTCATTTGCGCCGAAAATTCCAGAGCGCATAAAAGACGAGCGCGTTAAAATCCTAAATGAATTTTCAGCCGCGCAAAAAATCAGATACATAGAATCTTTCGCTGGAGACGTGCGTCCGGCGATTGCCGAAAACGTCCACAATTCCCTGTCCTCGCTCGCCGCAATTCCAGCCGGAAAAAAAGTGGCGCGCGCCTTGACCGACAATTTCATCCATACCGAAATCCTGCTTGACGAAAAGGACGCCGCGCCGAAAGAAGGAGAATGCGTGCTCGTGAAAATCCTTGGAGCGCAGACGGAAAAAATTCTCGCCGGACAAGAATGGGAAGCGTGGGGCGAAATTTCTTGAAAAAATAATTTTATTTTTCCGCGTTTTCCACTTGACATTTTTTGCGAAAAAATGCTATCATATTCATACGCTTTTCGGCGAGAGTCGCAAGCGCGGGCTATTAGCTCAGTAGGTAGAGCAACGCCCTTTTAAGGCGTGGGTCGATGGTTCGAATCCATCATAGCTCAATAAAAATCTCCAAATCAGGCGAATTCACGCTTGAACAAAAATTCAAAATATGATAAAATCTTCGCACGGCCCTTTAGCTCAGCTGGATAGAGCACCTGCCTTCTAAGCAGGTTGTCGGCAGTTCGATTCTGCCATGGGTCATCTGCGGTAATAATACATCGGTAGTATGCGGGCTTCCCAAGCCCGACAGGCGGGTTCGACTCCCGTTTACCGCTATTCTTCCACGATGTATCGTTCCATCGTGTTTTCCACGCCTTTCGGGAAGAGGAACAAATCCTGTATTTTGAGCGAATAGTTCGAAAATCCGCTCGAATCCTTCGCGATCGTGCTTGAAATCGGCACGGTGAACGAATATTTCACGCTTTCGTAGCCTTGCGCCTCGACTTTCAGAAGAATGTTGAAATCGCGCGTCGAATTCGGCTTCAAAGTCTTCACGGGAAGCACGCAAAAATTGTACGCGCCTTCGGTGGCCTTGAAAGTCTTGCACGGATTCTGCCACGTGGAGTCGAGCATCTTCGCCAATTTTCCGTCGATGAAAAGCGATATTTGCGCGTCCACGAGCGATTCGAACGTCAGCCCGTCATACACGTAGCCTGAGAGAATCGGAAAGTAAAAGAACGGCCGCCGTTTCATGATTTTGAACTTTCCAAACGAGGCTGTGTAAGGCGAATTGTGGTTCGGGCGCTTGGACTGGCTTATCAGGCGGATTCCGTCCATCACGATTTTTCCCACGTCGGCGGAAATCTGCTTGAGGTTTTCGAATTCGCGCTGCGTGTGGCTGACGCCTCTTGAGGAAACCGTGTATTTCGGTGGAACTCTGTTCAGCACGTAGCAAAGAACGTCAAGGCGGCAGTTTTCGCAGTCGCAGATGGGGGAGGACGGATTTTCTTCCCTTATCCGGGCGTACATGTCATCGACCTGTTCCTTGACAAATTGTTCCATTAGGTTCGTGGCTTTCATGATTGCCATTATAACACAGTGCCGATAATTATGCAAGTTTTTTCGGACGCGATATTGTATTTGCATGCTGATTTGAAAAGCGGCAATTAAATTATATAGAACGAAGCAGATTCCCGTTCAATATTCTACTTGCAATGTTTCTCGAAATCTGTTAAAATAATAGGACTTTCTGTTGGGTGGAAAACAGTGTTTTTAAAAAGTTTGGACATTTTCGGATTCAAGAGTTTCGCCGACCGCACGCATGTGGATTTCGCCGATGGAATCACCGCGCTTTTGGGGCCGAACGGCTGCGGAAAAAGCAATGTCGTGGACGCGATGAAATGGGTTTTGGCGGAAAACAAATCAAAGAATCTCCGCGCCGACAAGATGGAGGACGTGATTTTCAACGGGACGGAAACGCGTCCCGCGCTGAACGTGGCGGAAGTGACGCTCACGATTTTGAACGAGAATTCCCTGCTTCCGCTCGAGGACGCGGAAATCGCCATAAAGCGTCGCCTTTTCCGTTCGGGCGAGTCGTCGTATTTCATAAACAACCGTCAAGTGGGGCCGCGAGAAATCAGGCAGCTTTTCATGGACACGGGCGTGGGAAAGGCCGCGTATTCCGTGATGGAGCAGGGCAAGATCGACCAGATTCTTTCGAGCAAGCCGGAGGATCGACGCTACCTTTTCGAGGAGGCCGCGGGAATCAGCCGTTCCAAGGCGGAAGTGGCGGAGGCGGAACGCGAGCTTGAAAGGACGCGGACGAACCTTTCCCAAATCGAAGTTTCTCTCGCTGAAATCAAGACAAGCTATGAGCGGCTAAAAGTCCAGTCCGAAAAGACCACGAAATACCGCGCCGTAAAGGAAGAAGTCTTCAACTTGCAGCTTGACTTGCAGCTTTTGAAGTTGAAAGGCTTCGTGGAGACAAAGACGCGCGGCGAGGCTTCCAAAAAAGAAATCGAGCAAAAGCGCGCCTCGGTCCGCGAGGAAATCGACGCTATAAACAGCGCGCTCACCGAAAACACCGACAAGATAAAGTCTCTTCAGGATCAAGTCGCGCTCGGCACGCAGGAACTCATAAAAATCCAGGGCGAAAAGACCGGAAAGCTCGAGTTGCAAAAGCAGTTCAACGCGCGCGCCGCCGAAATCGACGAAAAGATTTCCACGCTCGAGGCGCACAAAAAGACGATCCAGTCGCGCATCGACGACCTCGGCGAAGAATTGGGCGAGGCGGAATCTTCCGTCTATGAAAAGCAAAAGCAGCTTTCCGGCATCAAGGAAAACATCGCGTCGTTCAACGACAACATCGCCCAGGCTTCGGGCAGGATTACGAACAACGACATTCAGGCGAGCGAAAAGCAGGAAATGATCGACGACCTCAATTTGGCGCGGGCGAATTTGCAAAAGGAACTCACCGCCATCACCGAGGACATCGTTACGGAACTTGACGCGAAGCTCAAGGACGCGGGCTATTCGCAGAGCGCGATGGAAAACGCCAAGATCGCCCTCGACGAGACTTTGGGGCGGCTCAAGATTTTCGTGGAAGGAAGGAAAAACATTTTCGGCGACATCGCGCAGGGCGGCGACGCGAATCCCAAGGACGTCGCGCAGGACGCGCTTTCCGCGTTCGGCGAGGCGCTTTCGATGCTGCAAAATCTCGAGGACGCGCTTTCGTCGTACATTTCGGCGTCACCGCAGTTCATCAGCGAATTTTTGAGTCCTGAAGGAATCATCACGAAAAAACGCGGAATCGACGAAAAAATCCAGGAAAACATAAGCCAGATTTCCGCGCTCAATTCGCGCATCGACGAGCTGAAAAACGAGAACGCATCGCTTTCCGAAAAAATAGACGAATACCGGCAGACGCTCGCCGCGCTCCAAGTGAACGAGGCGAAAATGAACGAGCAGATTGCGGCCGCGCAGTCGCAGATGTCGCTTTTGCGCCGAAGCATTTCCGCCGAGGAAAACACGCTCCGCCAAAACGACGAGGAGCTTTTCACCGAGCGCAAGCGCAAGGAAGATTTGCAGGAACAAATCGAAGGAATCGCCGAGGAACTTTCCGAAATCGAGCGGCGCGGAATGGAAACCGCCGAAAATTTGAAAAGGCTCGACGAGGAAATCAAGGACTACAACAACAAAGTTTCCGGCAAGACCAGCGACCTCAACAAAAAGCAGGAAATGCTGAACCGCTTTCAGGCGCAGTACGAGCAGCTTTCGAATTCGATGATCCAAGTGGAAACCGAAATCCGCAACGTCAAGCAGAATTTCCTCGACCAATATTCGCGCGACCTGATGGAATACGAAGAGCACATGTACACGATCACGACTCCCGCCGCCGAAATCCGCGACTCGCTTTCCAAGAAAAAGTCCGAACTCGAAAGCCTTTCGCACGGAATAAATTTGATGGCGCCGGAAGAATTCGTGGAAGTGAAGGAACGCTACGAACGCCAGCAGACGAACTTCGACGACACGCAGAAATCTCTCAAGGATTTGGAGCGCGTGGCGGAAGAAATCCGCTCGAAGTCAAGCGAGCTTTTTTTGGAAACGTACAATAAAATCAAGCGCAATTTCCACAATATGTTCCGCCGACTTTTCAACGGCGGGCGCGCCGAACTTCGCCTCGAAAATCCCGAAAGCGTGCTTTCCACCGGAATCGACATTTTCGCGCAGCCGCCGGGAAAAAAGCTCGAGAACATCGCGCTGCTTTCGGGCGGAGAAAAGACGATGACCGCGATCGCGCTGCTTTTCGCGACATACCAAGTCCGCCCGAGTCCGTTCTGCCTGCTCGACGAAATCGACGCGGCTTTGGACGACAAGAACGTCTCGAGCTTCGTCACGACGCTGAAGAGTTTCGCGAACGTGAGCCAATACATCGTCATCACGCACAACAAAAAAACCGTGCTGGGAGCGAGCACGACGCTCGGCGTTACGATGGAAGAGTCGGGCGTTTCCAAAGTCATCGCGCTTCGCCTTGACGACGACATCGAAAAAATAAAGAACGAATACAGCGACGAAGCCTATTCGAGCGAGCCTTTCGTGGAAGAGGACGTTCCGTCCGAGGAAGGAGTGGTGATTCCGCCGCGGCCGCCGCGCCGCAAGAAAAACGAAGCCGCGCAGAATTCCCAAGAATCCTCGCCGCAAAAAAATGACTCGGACGAAACCAACGCGGACGGGCAGCCCGCGCAGACGAGCGTCGAAAATGGCGCGGACGAAACTCAGGCGCAGGAGGGCGGCGAGTGATCGACTTTTCGCAAATCGCAGAAAATGTCCAGGACTTTCTCTCGGAGCGAAAAAAGGCGGTCTTGATTTCCGCAATCCTCGTGCTGTTTTTTTGCGTGGCACTGATTGTTTTTTCGTTCATGCCACAGTCGAAGAAAAATGACGTTGAGCCTTATCACGCTGAACCTTTCATCGCCGACCAAGAATTGCTTTTGCCGCAAGGTCTTTCCGTTCCGCAGAGTTATTCCGTGGGCAGACAAAAGAGTGAAGGTTGGGACGAAAATGAAATTGAACGCTGGTTCACTCGCCCCGATGCCGACGCAGTGGAAAAACTTTCGTCCGCGAACGACGCTATGATTTTAGAAATAACAGGAGCCGCGCCGTGAAAAAAATCGCATTTTTGATTTTGGCAAGCGCATTTTTTTTCTCTTCTTGCAAGACCACGAATTCTTCCGCCGAAAATGCCGCCGCGCAAAATCTTTCCGAAGCGAATGAAATTTCAGAAGACGAAATTTCAGATTCGCAAATTACTGAAAGCGAAATTGCGAATGCGCAAATCGATGAAAACGCGGAAAACGAAGACATTTCCGAATTGGAATCCGCGCAGAATGAAAATCAATCTCAAATCTCTGATGAAATTCAAGGCGAGCAAAACTCCGACGAAAAAAATGAGACGAACGAAAACGCGCAAATCCATGACGAACTTGACAAAATGAAAGAAAGCGAAATCAATTTTGCGCAAGAAAATTCCGCGGACGAAAATTCTCAAAAAGACAATTCTTCTTCAAACGAAGTTTTGTCGCAAGAAAATTCTTCGGAAAACGAAAGCGATGAAATTTCCGCTCAAGACGAAAACGCGCGCTCGAAAGAAATTTCATCCGAAGAAAAAATTCCGCAAGCCGAAACTGATGTCGTGCGCGGAACGCAAACCGAGCAGACTTCATCTCAAGGAGAACTTGGCGAAAACGAAAACGCGCTCACGGAAAATGTCGGTGCGGCGGCGAACGCTTCTTCCTCGCGCGATCCTGAGATTGCAGAATTGGATGCGGCTCAAGGCATTTCTGATTCACGAAATTCGTCTGCAAATCAAAGTGAAACCGAAGCGCGAGCGCGAGCCACGGCGACGCAAAATCCCGCAGGCGAGAATTCAAAAAGCCAAAATCAAAATTCCCGTCAACGTCAAAACGATGCGACACGGCAGAACCAACGGCAAAATGTGCCCGCAGATTTAACGCAAAATGATTCGCCAAAAAATTCCGCGCTTTCGGAAAGAAATGGCGCACGACAGAATTCTCCAAATGAAAATCCGAGTGAAATTTCCTCGACGGGAAATTCCGCAAGACAAGATTCCAAAAGTGAAAATTCTTCTTCCACGGAAAACAAAGACGAAATCGCTTCGGCATACGACTTTTCGGACAACGCTGAAAATTTCACCGAAGGCGAAGCGGAAGAAAAGCAAAAGCCTCTTCCGTCGCGCACGCTCACGCTGAAGCGAAATCAATTCGTGGACATAATTTATCCCGGGAACGGCTGGATTTATCTTGGCGAAGAGGACGGCGACCATTTTACTTTTTACGGACGGAAGCAGGGCAGAGGGGAAAGCGTTTTCACGCTCCGCTCGAAAAAAGCCGGCAAGGCGATTTTGCATTTTTACAAGAACGACGCGCTCACGGGAAAATACATAGACGACTACATCGAGCTGAACGTGACGCAGGAAGCCGCGCTGGATGCCTCGCATGTCATCGCTCCGTCCTATGCGCAAGCCGTGCCGCAAAAATACGAGCGCAAAAATCAGGACGAAGAGACGGACGAAATTCCAGCTCAAAGCGAAAGCGGCAATCCGGATTCGGAAGGCAAAGCGAATTCCTACAATGAAAAAAATTCCGCAAAGACGGATGCGAGCAATTCCGCCGAAAAAAATGTCGCCGCGCAAAATGCGGTGGACGAAAGCGTGCGGAACCCGGCACAGGAAGCGGCCGCCGCAGAAAACGTCCAGACCGTAATCCAAACTTCGCGGACGCAGGAAGAAAGCGCGCCGCGCACATCGATAGCGGGCGCGGAGATTCCGCCGACGCGAAACGAGGATTCGAAAAAAGATTCGCAGGTCGCGTCGAACGCGGCATCGCTTTTGGAGCGCGCGCAAAAGGCTTACGACGAAAAACGCTTCGCCGACGCTATCGACCTTGTGCAGAAATTCCTTGAAATCGCCACGGAAAACATCGACGCCGGCATTTTCCTCAAAGGTCAAATTCTCGAGGCGCAGTCCGAAGTGCGCGACATAAAGGGCGCGATCAATTCTTACGATACAGTCGTGAAAAATTTTCCGCAAAGCAAATTCTGGACGCGGGCGAACGAGCGCGGAATTTATTTGAAAAGATTTTATATCAACATAAGATAATTTGGAGGTTTTATGAAAAAGTGTTTTTTGGCGGGAACGATTTTCCTCGCGGCGATTTTCTCTTCGTGCGTCTTGCAAAAGCCGAACGAAGATTCAAGGCAGAGCCGGACGGTCGCGGTGAGCGGAACTGGAACTGTGGGCGTGCAGGCCGACATCGCCACGATAAACATGGCGGTGGTCACATCCAACCGTTCTGTGGTGGAAGCGAGCCGCATCAACGCCGAAGCCGTCGCGAAGGTGCGCGCCGACCTCATTGAAGCGGGGCACTCCGCCGATTCGATTGTCACGGACGGCTA
The DNA here is from genome assembly GCA_964653395.1 of uncultured Treponema sp. GTDB lineage: Bacteria > Spirochaetota > Spirochaetia > Treponematales > Treponemataceae > Treponema_D. The sequence goes on from CAZZFL010000009.1 coordinate 31,200, forward strand.
CACGATAAATCAGGATGTCTCGTACAGGAACGGACTGCCGATTCGCGGCGACTACCGCGTATCCAATTCGATGCACATCGTCGTGCGAAACATTTCCAACATCGGAAACGCGATTGACATCGCCGTGAAAGCGGGCGCGAACGAATTTTCTTCGATCGATTTTTCGGTGAGCGACATGGAAGGCGCGTTGCGCGAGGCGAGGACGCAGGCGGTGAAGCAAGCCTATGAAGCGGCGAACCTCATGGCAAAGACGGCGGGCGCGGAACTCGGGCAGATTGTCTCGATCGCGGAAGAGCGCAACGGAGGATTCAGATCCGTGATGAACAATTCGGCGAAAATGGCGATGACTGCCGCGGCGGACACGACCACGACTGTAAGCCCCGGGAAGCAGAGCGTGAGCGTCACCGTTTCGTGCGTCTATGAAATTCAGTGAAATTCAATTTTGCTCAAATATGCAAATCGATATCAAAATATAGGAAAAGGGCGGAAAAATGCTTGACTACAGATTCATAAAGGAAAATCTCGACGCGGTGAAGGAAAACATAAAGAACCGCAACATGAGCGCGGACGCGGATGCCGTCGTGAAGCTTTACGACGAGCGGACTGCTCTCGTGACGAAGCGGCAGGAACTCCAGCAAAGGCGTAACGAAAACGCCGCCGCGATGAAAGGCAAGATGGAAGCCGACGCGCGGCAAAAACTCATCGAAGAGGGAAAGCGCATAAAGGACGAGATTTCCGAAGTGGAAAAGGACTGCGAGGAAATCGAGGCGCGCCTTGAGGAAGCCGCCCGGAAGATTCCGAACATGGCGCATCCCGACGCGCCCGTGGGAAAACTCGACACCGAAAATCTCGAAGTGAAGAAAGTGGGCGTGCCGCGAAAGTTCGACTTTGAGGCGCGGGATCACGTCCAGCTTATGGAAGAGCTTGACCTCGTGGACTTCGAGCGCGGCACGAAAGTTTCAGGGCCGAAATTCTACTATCTCAAGAACGAGGCGGTATTTTTGGAGCAGGCGCTGATAATGTACGCGCTCGGCATTTTGCGGAAGCACGGCTTTACGACTTTCATCACGCCGGACTTGGCGAGGCAGGAAATCTTGCAGGGAATCGGCTTCAACCCGCGCGGCAACGAAAGCAACGTCTATTGCATCGAGGACGAAGGAACGTGCCTCGTGGCTACGGCGGAAATCACGCTTGGCGGCTACCATTCGGGAGAAATCCTGAACAAGGAAAAGCTTCCGCTCATGTACTGCGGACTTTCGCATTGCTTCAGGCGCGAGGCGGGCGCGGCGGGACAGTTCAGCAAGGGACTTTACCGCGTGCACCAGTTCGACAAAGTGGAAATGTTTGTGTACTGCGCTCCCGAGGAAAGCGACGCGCTCCACGAAAAACTGCGCCTCATCGAAGAAGAAATTTTCACGGGACTTGAAATTCCTTTCCGCGTCGTGGACACATGCACGGGCGACTTGGGCGCGCCGGCCTACCGGAAATGGGATTTGGAAGCGTGGATGCCTGGACGGAACGGCGGCGAATACGGCGAAGTCACCTCGACTTCAAACTGCACGGACTATCAGGCGCGAAGGCTCGGAGTGCGCTTCAAGGATTCCGACGGAAAGAACAAGTTCGTCCACATGCTCAACGGAACCGCGATCGCCGTGGGACGCGCCATGCTCGCCATCGTGGAAAATTTCCAGAACGCCGACGGCTCGATAACGATTCCGAAAGCGCTCGTGCCGTTCTGCGGATTTGAGAAAATCGCGGCAAAGAAATAGACGGGCTTTTGAAAAAACTCGAAGTGGGATTTTGCGGCAGCATCATGTCGCGGAAACTCGCCGTCCTAAAAGCGGGAGATGGCTATGGAAGAAGAAAGCGGGCGCGACTACACGCGCGGCATCTACAATATGCTCCTCATGTTCGGCTGCGTGCTTTTCGTCGCACTCCTGAAAATCACGCAGTCGTTTTCGATTCCACTCGTGATTGCGGTGTTCCTTTCGCTCGTCGTGATTCCGCTTTTGCAGAAGATTCACAAAAAGTTTCGCGTCCCGTGGTTTTTGGGAATCGTGTGCACGCTCTTCTTTTTCGTCGCGCTGATTGCGGGAATGGCGAGCCTTTTGCAAAGCAGCATCGGGGCGATCATTTCGGCGTACCCGAAATACGAAAAGCGCTTCCTTTCGATTTACAGGCAGCTTTCGGTGACTTTCAATTTGAGCTATGACGAAGGAAAGACTTTGATCGAAAACCTCTTCGCGCAGCTGAGGATAATGCAGTATTTGCAGCGTTTCGCGCTCTCGCTTTCAGGCTCGGCGATTGGATTCATAAAGAGCATCTTCATCGTCTTTTTGCTCTACACGTTCCTGCTCATCGAGGTGAACGATTTCCAGATGAAAATCTCGCTCGCGTTCGAAGGAAAGATGCGCCATCGCGTGAAATCGATAATCATGAACGTCATCGTGGACACGACGCGATTCTTTTCGATAAAATTCATCGTCTCGCTCGCGACGGGAATCTTGGTATATTTTGGCGCGCTGGCGATCAGGCTGGACTTCGCCCCGATTTGGGCGTTCATAGCGTTCATTTTGAATTTCATTCCGACATTCGGAAGCACGATTTCGTTCGTGCTCACGACGTTCTTCGCGTTCGTGCAGTTTTTCCCGAAATGGCCGCCCGTCATCGCCGTGGCGATTTTGATGCTCGCGGTGAATTTCATTTTGGGAAACATCGTCGAGCCGAGAATCGAAGGCGAGAATTTGGGGATATCGCCGTTTTTCATCTTGGTGAGCCTTTCGATTTGGGGATGGATTTGGGGATTCGTCGGAATGATTTTGGCGGTGCCCTTCACGGTGTTCATCAAGATCGTCTGCGAGAACATTCCTTCGCTGAAGCCGGTGGCGATAATTTTGGGCAACAGGAAAGGCGCGCGCAGAAGTCGGCGCATTAAATCACCCGAAACGATTTCACAATAATTTTTCGTTCGTGCATTTTTCGTACAAAAAGCGCAAGTCTTCTTCCTGTATCGAAGTGTAGCGGCAGACGGAGCAGGAGGCGTTTTTTTCCTCGCCGAAATAGACGCTTTCCACTCGGCACGTCGTGAAAATCTTTCGGTCGTTGAGCGGACGCTTCATCGGGAAAAGCATTTCGAGCGCGTATTCGCATCCTTCTTTGAGAGGCGTTTCGTTTTTCGTGCCGAACACGATTCGCTCGTGGTTCGCGTAAAGCACTTCGAGCGGCTCGCTTCTTCCTTCGATGTTTTGGACTTTCGCGCTTTTGCTTTCCTCCGCAAGGAATCTCACCACGGGAATGATCTGCACTCCGCTTCCCGCCACTCCCTGCTTCCGCGCGTGCGCGATGAATTCCTCGAGATACTTTTTCGCCTTTTGCTGCGCGTCTTCCGCCACGTCTTTCCAAACGGGCTTCGCGAATATGTCGTAGCCTTGAGCCGGAACGCATTCAATGTGGATGCTTCCTTCCCCGTCCTTTTCGACGTTCTCGCGGCTGAGAGTGTAATAGAGCGTCGCGGAAAATTCCGCCGCGCGTCCTGAAGGTGGCGTTTCCTCGATGCGGCTTATTGCCGACGGAATGACGAGCGCGAGGCCCGCGCTGATTTCCTTCATTCGGGTCTCGAAATAAAGTCCGAGGCGGTTGAAATAGAATTCCACCTTGACGTTCTGCCCGATGAAATTTTTCACGTTCTCGCTCGGATTCGTGAGAAGGATGATTCCCTGTTGCAGGACTTTTTGCTGTTCGGCTTTTATCGCCACAGGGAAGACGGCCGACGACGCGGGCTTCACTTTTCCCGCCGCGTCGTCCTCCATGATGGGCGTCACCGTTATCGGGACGTTTCCGTCAATCAAATATTGAAGGACTAGTTCGCGCTCAATTCCCGTGAGTTTTTCCATTTTTTTCCTCCACCTTGTAGATTTCGATTTGCTGGATTTTCCAAGATTCTTCATTCGGCGCGGGGTAGGCGAGGGCGTACACCGTGGCGTTTTCGCATGAAAGCCGGAGCGGCACTTCTATGTTTTCGTCGTCCACGAAAGGCCGTCCGACCACGAACGATTTCACCGCGCCTGCCGTCTCGCTGTCCGCCAAAAAAAGCACGAGCGAATAAAGCGTGCCCTCCGAAAAATACGCGTCGATTTTTGAGGAATCGTCTTGCGCGGATTCTTCGTCGGCATCGTCATTTTTTCTTTCGCCTTCCTTTTTTTTCAAATCGGCTTTTGGCGGCCGGGAAGTGTGCTCGACGAGCGCCCGGCAAAATCCGCTCACGGTGTCGAGCACTTCGCCCTGAATGTCCGTCGTGTCTAGGCTTGCGAAGCCTTCGAGTTCCGGAAATATAGCGGGCAGAGGCCTCCCCCCTTCAAGCGCGATCATCGAGAGCGGCTCGAGCGGAATGTTCTTGTCCATTGCGTCCACGGAAGAAATTTTTTTTGAAAGCCGCTCGCCTTCGATTTCATATGCCCACGCCGCTTTTTCCCGCGCCTCGTCGATTTTCCGTGAAAGTTCCGTGCGTTCTTCGAGCGCGCGCTGCGCCTTTTTTTTGCAGGAAGAAAATGCCGCGCAAAAAATCAAGGCGGAAATCGCCGCCGCGAATTTCTTAGCAGTGCGCGCGCGGCCTTGAGGATTCGCCATTTTTTTCGGAACATTTCCCACGCGAAAATTGTAGCACGGATTGACAAAGAATTCAATTGCTGATAGAATCTTTTCTGTGAATTTATTTTTTATTCACTTGGCATGAAAATAACAAGCGGACGGCAGCATTGTGAACGCCTGAAATATTTTGAGAATGTGGACAAACTTCGCATTCTTTGTGGTGACTATTTTTTCGTAAGGTAATAGAAAATGATTTTCAGTTTCGCTGTTTGGTTTTGGATAATTCTGCTCGCCGTGTTCCTTGTGATAGAGGCGTGCACGGCGGCGTTGACGACAATTTGGGCCGCGGCATCTTGTGTTCCTTTGATTTTCATTTCGTTCACGCCACTTGCGTTTCGCTGGCAGCTGCTAATATTCATCGTTCTGACACTTGTTCTGCTTTTTTTCACGCGCCCGTTCGCAGTAAAAAATCTGAAAACAAAACGACTTCGCACGAATGTCGAAAGCCTTGCGGGACAGGAAGTCCTTCTCGTCCGAGACATCAAGCCGTTCGAAAAGGGCGAGGCGAAGGCGAAGAACGGCGTCATTTGGTCTGCGGTCGCTGAGGACGACGCGGAAATTCCCGCCGGAACTGTATGCGTCGTATCCTGCGTAGAAGGAAACACGCTTAAAGTCGCCAAAAAGGTTTGAACGCTATTTGATTTCCAGCAACGAAAATAATTTCGATTTTTGAGTTGTTGAAAACGCAGTTTCGCAACGAGGCGAAAAGCTGCGATAAATATTCGAGTTCGCAAGGCGGACTGCGGCGCATTTGTGAAATGCGCTTTGCCGCTTTAAGGCAGGAATAAGGAGACTTATATGGTATATGTTGTTGTCGTGCTGCTTGTCATCGTTGCGTTGTTCATCATCGCGAACATCAGGATGATTTCGCAGTCTCAGGCGGCGGTCATCGAACGGCTCGGCGCGTACTACGCGACATGGCAAGTCGGGCTGCACGTAAAGCTTCCGTTCATCGACCGCATCGCAGACAGAATGTCTCTCAAGGAAACTGTGTTGGATTTTCCGCCGCAGCCTGTCATCACGAAAGACAACGTTACGATGATGATTGACACGGTGGTTTACTTTCAGATTACCGATCCAAAGTTGTACACTTACGGAGTGGAAGATCCCATCAACGCGCTCGAAAACCTTTCGGCGACGACGCTTCGCAACATCATCGGCGACCTCGAGCTTGACCAGACGCTCACGAGTCGCGACGTCATCAACAATAAAATGCGCAGCATCCTCGACGAGGCGACCGACCCGTGGGGAATCAAAGTGAACCGCGTGGAAGTGAAGAACATCATTCCGCCTGAGGCGATCAAGGAAGCGATGGAAAAGCAGATGCGCGCCGAACGCGAGCGTCGCGAAGCGATTCTGATTGCGGAAGGCCAAAAGCAAAGCGCGATCCTTGTGGCGGAAGGAAAAAAGCAGTCGATGATTTTGGAAGCCGAAGCGCAGAAAGAAGCCACCGTCCAAAAAGCGCGCGGCGAAGCCGAGGCTATCCGAGAAGTGCAAAAGGCGAAGGCGCAGGGACTCGCGATGCTCCGCGAAGCCGCCGTCGATGAAGCCGTAATAAAATTGCGAAGCCTCGAAGCGTTCGAAAAGGCGGCCGACGGAAAGGCGACGAAAATCATCGTGCCGTCGGAAATACAAGGTCTTGCGGCGCTCGCGGCGGGAATCACAGAGGCGGTGAAAAACTAGCGGAACTTCGCCCTGATTTTTCGGCTCATGGACTTGACATGCAAATTTCATGCGCCGCACATTGGGCTTTGTCTTTGAAGTTTGCGTTGCGAACTTTTGTATCTATACAATGGCGCGTTTTCATTTCGTGCGAACGCGCGCTGAAAATCAATTTGATTTTGAAAAATTGCAATTGCTTTTTATAGGGGGAAAAATGGCACTCACACTCGCGGAAAAAATTCTTCAGTCGCACATCGTGGCTTCGGGCGACGATGCGAAATTCACGGAAGGGCAGCCGATAGAGCGCGGCTCTGACATCGCGATAAAAATCGACCAGACGCTCACTCAAGACGCGACCGGCACGATGACTTACTTGCAGTTCGAGACAATCGGAATTCCTCGCGTCCGCACGGAACTTTCGGTTTCATACGTCGATCACAATACGCTCCAGACCGACTTCAAGAACATGGACGACCACAGGTATTTGCAGAGCGTCGCGCAAAAGTACGGGCTTTATTTCAGCCGGCCGGGAAACGGCATCTGCCATCAGGTGCACCTCGAATGTTTCGGAAAGCCCGGAAAGACGCTTTTGGGAAGCGACAGCCACACGCCCACGGGAGGGGGAATCGGAATGATCGCCATCGGCTCTGGCGGACTTGACGTGGCAGTGGCGATGGGAGGGGGCGCGTTCCATCTCGCGATGCCGAAAATTTTCGGAGTGAAGTTGACCGGCCGTCTCAAAAAAGGCGTGGGCGCGAAGGACATAATTTTGGAAATCCTGCGGCGTGAAACCGTGAAAGGCGGAACGCTCGCGATCTACGAATATTTCGGCGAAGGCGTTTCCTCGCTCACGGTTCCGCAGCGCGCGACTATAACGAACATGGGCGCGGAACTCGGCGCGACCACTTCGATTTTTCCGAGCGACGAAAAGACGAAGAAATTCCTTGAAGCAATGGGGCGGGGCGAAGACTGGACTGAACTCAAGGCGGACGAGGGCGCAAAATACGACAAGCTCATCGAAATAAATTTGGACGAGCTTTCCGCGCTCGCGGCGTGCCCGCACAATCCCGACGTAATCGATTCGATCGAAAATCTCCGCGGAAAGAAAATCACGCAAGTCGTAATCGGCTCGTGCACGAATTCCTCGCTCGACGACCTTGCGGCGGTGGCGGCAATCGTCAAGGGAAAGCACGTGGCGCTTGGCGTGGAGGCTGGAATCGCGCCGGGAAGCCGAGCCACGCTCATGATGGCGGAAAAGGCCGGAATCCTCGGCGAACTCATAAGGGCTGGATTCAGAATTCTCGAAAGCGCGTGCGGTCCTTGCATAGGGCAGGGCTTCGCTCCGAATTCGAACGGAGTCACGCTCCGCACGTTCAACCGAAATTTCAAAGGACGAAGCGGAACTGCTGATGCGGAAGTGTATCTTGTTTCGCCCGAGACTGCGGCGGCGAGCGCGATTTCAGGCGTTTTCGAAAGCGCAGAAAATTTGCAGTATGACGACGCTTCGTACAAAAGCGGCACGCGTGAGAGCATCCTTGAAGGGCGCGACGAAAGGCTTTCTTCGGATGAAATACTCGAGGCCGCGCGCGACCGCGCAATGGTGATTGCACCGCTTCCTTTGGCGGAAGCCGAAAAAGTCGAAATCCTGCGCGGACCGAACATCAAGCCGTGTCCTGAATGCCGCGACTTCCGCCCGACGCTTTCGCTTCCCGTGATGCTGAAGGCTGGCGACAACGTGTCCACCGACGACATCATGCCCGCGGGCGCGAAAATTCTTCCGCTCCGCTCGAACATTCCAGAAATCTCGAAGCACACGCTTTCGCGCTTGGACGAGACTTTCTATTCCCGCTGCGAAAAGAGCGGCTTTTGTGACTGCGTCGTCGTGGGAGGGGAAAACTACGGACAAGGCTCGAGCCGCGAACACGCCGCGCTTGGACCGATGTACCTTGGAGTCCGCGCCGTGCTCACGAAAAGTTTCGCGCGAATCCACAAGGCGAATTTGGTGAATTACGGAATAATCCCGCTGTGCTTTTCGGACGCATCGGACTACGACAAGATTTCGCAGGGCGACACGCTCACGCTTTCGAACATCGAAGAGGCGCTGGACACAGGATGCGAATTCAAAGTCGAAGTGAACGGCAGGACATTCTTCGCGACGAACGACCTTTCCGAGCGAAGCCGCGCGATATTGAAGCAAGGCGGACTCGCCCGATACACGCGGAACGGCGGAAACTGATTTGCAAAAAGCGCCGCGCCAAGCCATAGCGCGGCTTTGCCTCAATCCATCCAAAAGATACGGTCTTTTGGTTTAAAAGATGGTATCTTTTGGTTTAAAAGATCCCATCTTTTGGGCCTAAAAGATACTATCTTTTGCCTCCAAAGATACTATCTTTCGGTCCGAAAGATAGTATCTTTTAACCCCCTCCCCGTATCTTCCTCACAAACATAAGACGAGCTTCATCATTTCTCTTTCACAAATTTTTTCCAA
>CAZZFL010000010.1:0-39211 GCA_964653395.1 uncultured Treponema sp.
TGAAATCGTAAACGCCGAAAAGCATTGCGCCGAACTCGAAAGCAAGTCCAAGGAAACCAAAAAGCCGCGTGCAAAGAAAACCGAAAAATAGAATGCCGATAAATTTTCGCAGCGAAGCGAGAAATGACAATGGATAAACGAGTTTTGAAAAAACTCGGCGTTAAAATAGACGACGATAATTTAGTCGTCTATTTTAAACCTTCCTATTTTTTCAACATCGCAGGAAACATCAGTTTCCGAGAATGTTGAAAACGCGATTTTGCAGCGAAGCGAAAAATAGCAGTACAATGAGCGAGTTTTGAAAAAACTCGAAGTTAAAATCCGCACGCTATTTTAGTGCTGATTTTAAACGTTCCTTATTTTTTGACAACGAGCGAATCTTCAGATTCGGGAGTTGACAAAAATGCGATTTTGCAGCGAAGCGAAAAATAGCAGTACAATGAGCGAGTTTTGAAAAAACTCGAAGTTAAAGTTTGCGGCAGCATTTTTGGCGCAAACTTTAAACGTTCTTATAAATTTAAATATTTGAAAAATCTTAGTTTTTCATAATGTTAAAAAAATATTTCCGCTTCAAACGAAGTGAAATCTTTTGTCTTGCCCACAAGAATGATGCGCGAATTTTCAGAATCAATTTTTCCATAAATGAAAACCTCATCGCCGAGCATCATTTCTTTTGAATAATTCAGCCGAAAATCTCGCGGCGTTTTTTTGCGAAATTCTTCGCCGAGCGCGTCTTCCACGAAAGCGGCGTAGCGTGAATTCGTCGTGTGCCCATTTGCGTCGATATCGGAGAATTTTATTTTTCGCGAATCAAAAAGTTCGAATCCATTTTCGTCAATAGAAATTTTGGCAGGCTTGAGGCAATCCGATTCGGTTTGGATTTGCGGCGCAGGTCGCAATGTGAAATTTTTCGCCGGAATAAATTTGCGCCCGTTCAAATCCATCACAAGCCACGTGGACTTTGCGCTGACCAATGTGTTTCCGTCCAAATCCGAAATTTTATAACATCGGACAAGTTGCAATGCGTCCGGCTTTTCTTCCCAAGTGGAAATCTCGATGACGCTGTTTTCTTCGGGCATTTTGTGGATGCGGAAAGAATTGCGCGAAACCAAAATCGCGATTCCGTGTTCCGCCAAAAATTCGCGCGACATTCCACGCGTTCGATAATCTTCCACGGCAATGTCCGCCGCCATCTTTACAAGTTCATGCAAACTTAAAATTTTGTTCGCGCTGGATGCCGAAAAATAAATTCGCCTTTGCGAATGAAACACGCCTTCCGCATCGTGCCATTCCTTGTATTCCATTTTTAAACCTCGATAAGAATTAGACAAAAAAAATTCAACTTATGTTGCGTTTTTTTTAAATTTTTTTTGAAAAATGAATTTCTCGAAATTTTGATTTCCGCGCGGGCTTTTTCTGGCCTGACAAGCCTTGCGACAAAACGCCCTGCGACGCGCTTTCGTCATTCCTCTTGATTTAATTTTAAAAAAATGCTATCATAAGCGCACACTTAATTTTCAAGGAAAAAACAAGGCTCGTCCGCGGGCTTTGTCGGGAAAAAAATGATTACTACAAACGAAATCAGGGTTGGCTCGGCGTTTATGTTTGAAGGCTCGCCGTTCATCGTGCAGAGAATGTTGGGGCAGAAAGGCGGCCGCAACGGAATGGTCACAAAGCTCCGCGTAAAGAACATTGTCACTGGCGGCACGCAGGATTTGGGCTTGGATGCCGGCGAAAAATTCGAGGAAGTCGAATTGGTGGAAAAATCCGTCCAGCTTTCCTACATTGACGGCGACGATTTCCACTTCATGGATCAGGAAACTTACGAAGATGTTTCGCTCACGAAAGACGATTTGGGCGACTACGCCGGCTATATTTCTCCCGATGACGAAAACATCGAAGTGAAAATCACTTATTACAACGATGCGCCGGTGGGAGTGAAATTGCCGATCAACATTACGCGCACGATCACTTATTGCGAGCCGGGCGTAAAAGGCGACACTTCAGGAAAGTCGCTCAAGCCTGCCACGCTGGACACTGGCGCGGAAGTTCGCGTGCCGCTTTATTGCAACACGGACGACCGCATCGTGATTGACACGCGTGACGGTTCGTTTGTCGAGCGCGCCAAGGACTGATTTTCAGATGAAGTCCACGAATCTTGTTTTGACGGCGCTTTTCGCGGCGTTGATTGCGGCTGGCTGCTTCATTCTGATTCCGCTTCCCGGCGGAATTCCGATTACGTTCCAAGATATGCTGGCAATGTCGTCCGGGCTGCTTTTGGGCCCGATTGACGGAAGCATTGCCGTGGCGATTTACCTGCTTCTCGGCGTAATTGGACTGCCGGTCTACACGGGCAAGGCCGGAATTCAAGTTTTGCTTCACGGGCCGACTTTCGGATTTTTGTGGGCATATTTGATCGTGTCTTTTTTGGCAGGACTCGCGCTTAAAATCTTTTTGCCGCAGGAAAAAATCCATTCCGAAAAAAGACAATGGATTGTGATTTCTTTGGTGGTGTTTTTTCAAAGCGTAATTTTCTTCGCGTGCGGCATCCTCGGATTTATGTTCGTAACGCACGCGACATTGCAAAAAGCCGTAGTCGCGACTTTGCTTCCGTTCATTCCCGGCAACGTGATAAAAATCGTGCTGATGATTTTCCTCACGAAAAAATTCCGCCCCGTCATTTGGAATTACACGCACTCGATAGTTGACAATCGAGAGTGAATAGTTAGTAGCTGTGGGAGGGCTTATGCCGATTGGTGTCGTAGAAAAGAAACTAGGACTTTTGCCAGAAGCATATCTTGAAAAAGTTGACGAATACATCGAACTTTTGCTTTTAAAAGTCAATCGTGAAGAAAAAGAAAAAAATCCAATTTTGGAATTTAGCGGTTGCATAAATGACGAGGACGCAAAAGTAATGATGGAAGCAATCAATGAATGTCGCAAAATCGAGGGCGCGGATGAATGGTAAATTGCTAGATACGAATGTTTTAGTGCGTCTGTTTAATGGCGACAAAAAAGTAACGGATTATTTGTCAAAACAAAATGACATTCGCCTGTCTTCAATAAGTCTTGGCGAATTACTTTTTGGCGCGGAAAAATCCCAGCGTTCCAGAGAAAATAAAAACAAGGCTCTTGCCTTTTTTTCGCAGTATAATCTTTATGAAACTTCCGAAGAGGTAGCCGCCGAATATGGGAAAATTAAATCCGCGCTTCTAAAAATTGGCAATCCTATTCCTGAAAATGATTTATGGCTCGCGGCGGTTGCCAAGGCAAACGACTTTGCGATTGTTACTCAAGACAAGCATTTCAAAAAAATCATTGACTTGTCAATAATAGAAATATAAAATGAATCCGATTTTGGAAATTCAGAATGTCTCGAAAAAATTCGCGGACGGAACGCTTGCGATAAATGGCGTTTCGTTTTCGATAATGCGCGGCGAATTTGCCGTGGTCGCGGGGCAAAACGGTTCTGGAAAAAGCGTCTTGATGTCGCTTATCGCAAATTTGGATTCGCCCACAAGCGGAAAAATAATTTTGGACAAAGGCGCGCGCGCCGGCTTGATTTTTCAGGATGCGGAAAGCCAAATTCTCGGCGAAACCGTGGAAGAAGACGTGGCGTTCGGCGCGAAAAATTGCGGATTGAAAGGCGAACTTTTGTCGCAAAAAATCGACGAAGTTTTATCGCAAGTGGGCTTGCTCGAAAAAAAGTTTATCGCAAGCCGAACTATGAGCGGCGGAGAAAAACGCCGCCTTGCGGTCGCGGGCGTGCTTGCGATGGATTTCGACATTTTGATTTTTGACGAGCCTTTCGCGAATTTGGATTGGAGCGGCGTGCGGCAAGTGTGCGCGCTTTTATCGCAATTGAAAAAAATCGGAAAAACGGTAATCGTCCTCACGCACGAATTGGAAAAAATCCTCGCGCTTTGCGATAAGCTGATAATCTTGCAAAAAGGCGAATTGCGATTTTTCGGCACGCCGCAAGAAGGCTTGTCGCAAGATTTGGAAAGCTGGAACATTCGCAATCCGCTCGTGCAATACAATCGGCTTGAGGATTTGCTGTGGGTGTAACATTTTGTAGAAAAAAATTTTTTTTTCTGATATAATTTATTTTATGGGCGAAATAAAATTTATAGATTTGTTTGCTGGAATTGGTGGAATGAGAATTGCTTACGAAAGAGCAGGCGCAAAATGTGTTTATTCAAGCGAGTGGAATAAATACTGTCAGCAGACATATATGGCAAATTTTGGAGAAATTCCAAGTGGCGACATCACAAAAGTTGATGAGAAAACCTTGCCTGCCCATGAAATTTTAGTTGCAGGATTTCCTTGTCAACCGTTCTCAATAGCGGGCGTTTCAAAAAAAAAGAGTCTTGGAAAAGCGACAGGCTTTGAGGATAAAACGCAAGGCACTTTATTTTTTGATGTATGTCGAATTCTAAAAGAGAAACGCCCGAATTCTTTTATGCTCGAAAATGTAAAAAATCTTTGCAGTCATGATAATGGAAATACTTTTAAGGTGATAAAAGAATCTTTGGATTATGAATTGGATTATGAAATTTTTCCAGAGATTCTTGATGGACAAATTTTTGTTCCGCAACATCGTGAACGAATTTTAATTGTCGGTTTTGACCGCAAGCGTTATGGAAAAAAAATTGATTTTAGTTTTGATATCTCTCGGCCTTCAAAAAAGTCGGTAGTTAAAGATATTTTACAAGATTCTGTCGATGAAAAATATACATTAACTGATAATCTTTGGAAATATTTGCAACGTTATGCAGAAAAACACAAGGCGGCAGGCAATGGATTTGGTTATGGGATTGCCAAGCTTGATGGAATTTCACGCACATTAAGCGCACGTTATTATAAAGATGGTTCAGAAATCTTAATTGAACAATTTGGAAAAAATCCACGAAGATTGACACCACGTGAATGTGCAAGACTTCAAGGATTTCCTGATGATTTTAAGATTGTTGTTTCTGATACGCAAGCTTATAGACAATTTGGTAATTCCGTTGTCGTGCCATTGATTGAAAACGTTGCGAAACTTCTTGTTGCAAAACTTCAAGAATTGGAATTGCTGAAGGAAAAAAATATTTTGAAAAAGGCGGTTTAAGATTAAGATGTCGGCAGATGTTTTGCAAAAAGCTATAAATAGCGTTCAGCATAGCGATATGTCTTTTTGTAAATTTCTTTCAGCAAATGATTCTGGAGAAACGAAAGCTCATCAAAGTGGAATTTTAATTTCAAAATCCGCGAAAGATATTATGTTTGACGTTTCTTTGGAAAACAAGCAAATTTTAAAACGCAATGTCAAAATAAAATGGCATGATGATTTTGAAACAGATGGAGTTTTTACATATTACTCAAGTAAACGGGAATTACGAATAACTGGTTTTGGTCGTGGATTCCCTTTTTTAAAACCGAGTCAAACAGGTTCTTTATTTGTCTTTACGAAGCAAAATAAAGATAATTATTCAGGATATTTTTTGGATGATGCGAATGAAATCGATGAATTCTTAAATACATTCGGAATCAGCCCTTCAGAAACAAATTCTCTTATAAAAAATGATTTTCTTTTTGGAGAAACTGCGAAACAAATTGCGATTGAAAATTTCATTTCAACGCTTACTGTTGACTTTCCGCTTTCGTCCGAAATGTCTGCTGCAGCAAGAAAAATTCAAAATTCTGTTTATGACAATGAAGAATTTATAATTTCAAATCCAGATAAAAAAATTGTTGATTGGACAAGAGTCGAATATAATTTATTTCGTGCGCTTGAATATGTACGTTATAAAAATTTTTTGCAGAATGGATTTCAAACAATCGATGATTTTGTCGCTACGGCAAATACAGTGTTGAACCGTAGAAAAAGCAGAGCCGGAAAAAGCCTAGAAAATCATTTAGCGGCAATTTTTGATGCAAATAAGATTTCATATAGTTCGCAACCAATCACAGAAGGAAACAAAAAGCCTGATTTTCTTTTTCCTTCTGAAACAGCATATAAAGATTTATCTTTTCCAACTGATAAAATAGTTTCACTTGCCGCTAAAACTACTTGTAAAGATAGATGGCGACAAATTTTGAATGAGGCAAATCGATTGAAAGATAAACCAAAATTTCTTTGCACTCTTCAACAAGGAATTTCACTTTCACAATTGAAGGAAATGCAAAGTGAAAATGTAATTTTGGTGGTACCCAAAGATTACATTAATTATTTTTCAAAAGAAGCTCAAGATAAAATTTGGACAATAAAAAAATTCATTGACTACATAAAGGAAATAGAAAAATGAATGAGGATTTGCTGTGGGTGTAACATTTTTCGCTTATCGCAAGGGCAATTCTTTTTTTCACAAACTTTCGCCGCAGATAAAATTGTGGCTCGAATTGATTTTTTGCGTTTTTGTTTTTTTGCCAGACGAATATTTTTTTGCGATAAACGAATTCATTTCGATAAAATCTGCGATAAGTTTTTTGATTTGCGTGGCGGCGTTTTTTCTTTCGGGCAAGGATTTTGCCGTGTTCAAGCCGCTTGGCTATGTTTTGCTTTTGGGCGTTATCGCAATTTTCGGAAACGGAATAAAATTTGCGATAAATTATACGCTTAAATTTTTGTTCACGGCTTTTTTATCGCAAGTCGTTTTTATGACGACTTCAAGTTTGCAAATGAAATCCGCATTGGAAGACGCGCAGAATTTTATCGCAAGAATTTTTCCGCCGATAAAAAAAGCGAATCCCGCGCTGATAATTTTCCTTGCGATAAGTTTTATTCCGCAGATTTTTCAAACTTGGAACAAAATAAAACTGGCGGCGCGAGCGCGTTCTTGCGACAAAAAAAAATATCGCAACTTTTTGCGGAATATTTTTTTGCAATTCGAGGCTTTGTTTTCGTGCCTGCTTTTTTACGCCGAAACGAAACGCAAAGTTTTGCTGAATCGTTCGGGAAATTCGCATTCGCCTGATGCGATTTGATTTTAAAATATTTTTTTCGAGGTGAAAAAATGAAAAAATTTATTCTTGCGATAAGTTCGCTTTGTTTGATTTTCGCGTCTTGCAGAAAGGCTCCGCGATTCGCTTCAAAATCCACGTCATCGCAATTTGCAGTGTATGAAGACGGCGCCGTGGAAGAAGTGGAAATGGAAGATTTCGCGGAAGTTGTGGCGGAAGCTTATTCTGCGGATTCGGTAAGCGCGGGATTTGGCGCGGCGCAAAACGCGCAGGACGCTGAACGCAAGCTCATTTACACGGGCTACATTTCGCTGGGCGTGGAAAATCTCGCCGAAACGAAAAACGCCGTGGAGCGATGGCTTGAAAAATATGGCGGCTACATCGACAATTCTTCAGAGTCGCAAAGCGGCGTGCGTTTTTCGGTGAACGTTCCGCAGGAAAATTTTTTCGCCGCGATGGAAGAATGCGTTTCGCTCGGCAAAGTGAAAATCAAAAATATAAATTGTCGCGATGCGACCGAACAATTTTATGATTTGAAAACGCGGCTTGACACGCGACACATTTTGCTTGAGCGGCTTCAAAATTATCTTGCGAATTCCAAAGACATCAAAGAACTGATTGAAATCGAAACGAAAATCAACGACGTTACGAGCGAACTTGAACATTTGCAAGGCAACATGAATCGCTTGCAAAAGCAGATTTCGTTTTCGCAAATTGAAGTGCAGGCGAATCTTCCGGCTGGCAGCAACGACAGCGGATTTATTTTTCCCGACATAAAAGACGGCGTTCGCGATTTGCTTGGCAACGTGGTTTCGTTTTTCGTCAATTTTATTTTCGTTCTGATTTATGTTTTCATTTTCGGAACTTTGATTGTGCTCGCGCTGATTTTGATTTATTGGATTGCGTTCGGAAAAATCGGGCTTGTGCGAAAATTGTTCGACAAGACAAGGAAATAAAATTCCATGCAAAAAAATCAATTTGTTCGACACACGCATTTTGTCGGCGCGCCAGTTTCGCCGGATTTGGAAGATTTGGTGAACGAATGCCGCGATTGGATGTCAAATAATTTTGCTTGCAAGAGCGGGCACGGAACGCCGCCGCATATTACGCTGCTCGCGCCTTTTTCGTTGCCGCGCGAATTTGACGATGGCGATGTTTTTGAAACGGCGGAAGCGGCTTTTTCAGAATGCGTTCAAAAAAATGTCATTCCGTTTGTGGCGGAGATTTCAGGATTCGGCGCGTTTGCCGAACGCACGCTTTTTTTGAATGTGGAAGATTCCAAAAATTGGCAGGACGCGCATTCGATTTTTGCAAAAAAATTTTCGGCGGACATTCTTTCGCAGGCAAAAAAATCTGCGCGGAAATTTTTTCCGCATTTGACAATAGCGAACCGCGACATTCCGCCCGGAACGATGGACGAGGCTCTCAGGCATTTTTCTGAATTGGATTTTAAAACAAAATTCAATTTGAATGCGATTTGCGTTTACACGCGAAATTCCAAAGGCGGCTGGATCGAAGCGCGGAGGTTTTGTAAATGAACGCCACTGGGATGGCGCGGCATTCATTCACTGTCAAGTTTGCGCATTCGCCAAAACTTGCTTGTTTTATTTGCGCGCTTCGCAACAACTTGCTTGACGCGCACTCCAAAAATCCACTCGCGATTTTGATAAATCGCTCATAGTTTTTTGTAGAGGTTTAAAATATGACCGAAACGCAATTCAATGCAATCGAAAATTTTCGCGAGGAATACAAGGCAAAATGCGGCGAATGGAGCGCGTTTTGCGCGGAACTCGTTCCATTGCAAAAATCCGCCTCGCAAAAAGACACGCCGCCTTATCCCGTGCAAACGCCGGTCGTCTACAATCGTGCGCTCGACGAAATCACGCGGGACGACGAAATCCGCCTGATTGTGATTGGCGACAATCCAGGCAAAGACGAGCAGCTCGAAAAAAACAATCGCTATTTGGTGGGACAATCAGGAAAAATCGCCGAAGGATTTTTTCGGAAAAATCCCGCGCTTGGAATTCAGTTTCGCGAAAACGCGATTATATTGAACAAAACTCCAATTCACACGGCGAAAACTTCGCACTTGAAATTTTTGGCGAAAAACTCTGAACGCGTTGCTCAACTCATTTTGGAAAGCCAAATTTGGCTCGCGCGAAAAACTGCGCAATTGCACAAAGCTTTGGCCGCAGAAAAAAATCCGTGCGAATTGTGGCTCGTGGGCTATGCGGAGCTAAAGCCAAAAGGAATTTTCGTTCCGTACCGCGACGCGCTTTTGCAAGAATATCTCGGCGAAGAAAATCGCGGCGCGGAGATTTGCGAAGCATGGAAGCGCGTTTTTGTCTACCAACATTTTTCGATGAACAGATTTTTGATTGACTTGAAAGAATTTTCAGGCGCGGAAAACTGCGCAGCGTTTGACGAAGCCGCCCTCAAAAAAAATTTGGAAGCGCTCGGCGCAAAGCATCGCCGCGAGATTTTCGAAGCATGACGAGATTTTCGGAACATTGGAACTAGCGAGTTTTGCGAAGCAAAACTCGCTAGCAGGATTCTGCAATGCGTGTCATTGCGGATTTGCAAATTTTCGAGAGCAACAAAGCGCGAGCGAGTGGCGACCGCCCTTCTGCAAATACTCGCTATTATCATTAAAGATTCATTTTTCAATATCCGTCGCTCATCGCGCGGTTGGCGTCTTTTTTGCAAAGCTCGTCGTAAACCAAACTGCGCGTGCGCAAGTCGTCCTTGAGGGCTTGTGGAAACGGCATGTTGCGCCAAAAAATTCCGCGCACTTCCTTTTCCAGTCGTTGGACGCCTTCGCTTTCTTTTGTCATCCACAAAATGTAATCTTGAATGAAATATTGCTTGATGTCGCCCTTGAGCTTTTGTTTTTCGATAATCCATTCGTAATATTGTCCCGTCAAGCCTTCTTCCATCCAATAGAACGATGCTTTTTCCTTCGCGACTTGCCAGCGCAAATCGGCGACTGCCATCAGCACGGCAATTTTCAAATCGCGCGGATACATCGGAACGACGATTCGTCCACGGCTGGTAACGCGGTTGTAGCGGTCGAAAGGTTCCCAGCAAAATCCGAAGTCGCCATAAGTGGGAAGCAAAACCACGAAAGGCACGATTCGGTTTGGCGTGTTCTTGTGAATGCGCACGAATGCGTTCGGGTCGATGGATTCCACCCATGCGAGCGTCTTGAGGACGTTTTCGCGGAAGCCAGTCGCCTGCGGCATGCAATGGAAAAAGTCGCGCGTGAAAATCGGGAATTGATTTCCCTGGCGGCCGCATGTCATTTTTGCCATTTGGCGAATCGTTTCGAATTCCTGATCCAAATCTTCGCTGTTCGCGCTGGAAATTTCCGGACCTTCGGCAATTTTTTCTTCCACGGATTGATATACACTTTTCGCATCTTGAAAATCGTTTAGCGCACGCGAAAGTTCTTTGTCGTTCTTTGAAAGTTGATGAAGCAAATTCGTAATTTCGGCAAAAAGTTTCCGCTGATTTTCAGTGTAAGACTGCCTGTGCGGTTCAAGACCAGACATCGCTTCGTGGCGGCAAAGTTCATCAACTTTGTTCTTCAAATCGCTTTCAAGCGAAACCCGCTGATTTTCCGCCATGTTGAGAGTATTTTCGGAAGTCTGCAATCTGCCGGAATTTTTGCTTTGCAATTGTTGCAAACGAACTGCTTCTTGTTCAGGCGTGGTAGGACCTTTTTTCTGCCGAACTTCGTCTGTGGTGGAAGGTTTGATTTTACCTTGCCCAATATATTTGAACCATTCGTCCATATAGAAAACTGGCTCGCCTGTGTCGTTTTCCAAAATTGTTTTTGAAAAAAGCTCGCGATGTTCTGGGCGAAAAAGCGACGGCAACAAAACTGCGAATCGAAGCAACATCCGTTTGGGCATGGGGAAATTTTTGGAAGCGGCTTTCGGCGCAACGGAACGAATCACTTCCCAATACGCCATGATGACTTGTTGGCGGAAAACCATTTTGTCCTTGATGTCTTGGCATGCCAAATATTTTGAAAGCACTGCGTGAAGCCGATTCGAAGCCTGACCTTCGCCGGCGATTGCGGTTTTATAGTATGCGGAATCATCGAAATAATTCGCCGGCTCGTCAAGAAAAAATTTTTCAATCGGCTTGAATTCTTTTATGCTCAAATCAACTTCAGGAACTGGACCGCCCTTTCCTGTTTTTATGGCGTTTTGTCGTCCCTCTTCTTCGATGAACATATTTTCAAAACTGTTCGCTGGATGCTCGCCGAACAATCCGTCTTCTGAAGACGGAGATTCGTCTATTACACTTGCAAGCAAATCTTCAATACTTGTACTCATTCTGTCATTATAACACGCAAAACAGATTTTATCAAATAAAATATTGAAAATATTGAAAAAAAAAATCCGATGTGCTACAATATAAAAATAGGAGTGAATGAAAATGCAAAACGAATATGTGAAACGGATTTGGACCGAAGTCCAACAGAAAAACGCCAACGAGCCTGAATTCCTTCAGGCCGTGGAAGAAGTTCTCACCACACTCGATCCTGTCGTGGCGAAAATGCAAAAGCAACTCGAAGGCGCGGCGGTCTTGGAACGAATGGTCGAGCCCGAGCGCGTGATTATGTTCCGCGTGCCGTGGACGGACGACAAAGGCAAGCCGCACGTGAACCGAGGCTATCGCGTCCAGTTCAACAGCGCAATCGGTCCGTACAAAGGCGGACTCCGATTCAGCCCTGAAGTGAACCTTTCGGTCTTGAAATTCCTGGGCTTCGAGCAAGTCCTCAAAAACAGCCTCACCACGCTGCCGATGGGCGGCGGAAAAGGCGGAAGCGATTTCGACCCGCACGGAAAGAGCGACGCGGAAGTGATGCGCTTTTGCCAGTCGTTCATGACGGAATTGCAGCGACACATCGGACCTGACACGGACGTTCCCGCAGGCGACAAAGGCGTGGGCGGCCGAGAAGTCGCCTATCTTTTCGGACAGTACAAGCGGCTTCGCAATGAATTCACAGGCGTTCTCACTGGAAAGGGCTTGCAGTTCGGCGGAAGCCTTGCCCGCACGGAAGCCACCGGCTACGGCCTCATTTACTTCGCGCGTGAAATGCTCGCCAAAGAAGGCGACACTCTCAAAGGCAAAGTCTGCTCAGTGAGCGGAGACGGAAACGTCGCCCAATACGCCGTGGAAAAATTGATTCAGCTTGGCGCGAAAGTCGTGACGATGAGCGACTCGAGCGGATTCATTTACGACGCGGAAGGAATCGACCAAAAGAAATTGGATTACGTCAAAAAATTCCGCGAAGCCCACAAGCGGATCGACGAATACGTCAAAAAATATCCAAAGGCGAAATTCACGCCAAAAGCAAAGCCGTGGGGAATCAAAGTTGACTGCGCGTTCCCTTGCGCCACGCAAAACGAACTTGTCGGAAGCGACGCCGACGCGCTCATCAAAAACGGCGTGAAACTGGTGGCGGAAGGCGCGAACATGCCGAGCACGATCGAAGCCACGAAAAAATTGCAGGACGCGGGAGTTTTGTTCGCGCCCGGAAAAGCGTCCAACGCGGGCGGCGTTTCCGTGAGCGGCTTGGAAATGAGCCAGAACAGCGAGCGTCTTTCTTGGAGCTTCGAAGAAGTGGACGGACGACTTGACGGAATCATGAAAAACATTCACGACAACGCGTTCAACACCGCCAAAAAATTCGGACTCAAGACGAAGGCCGGCAAAACCGACTACGTGGCAGGCGCGAACATCGCGGGCTTCGTAAAGGTCGCCGAAGCGATGATTGCACAAGGTCTCGTTTAAAATAATTTAAAGCCGAATCAGGCCGCGCAAAAGCGCGGCTTTTTTTATAACTTGCATTGGCAGCAAGTTCTGCATATAGAGGGTTTGCCTCCAAAAATTCTTTGTAATTTATTTTGCATTGCGATGTTTATTTTTTGTAATTCGCTTGTCTTTGACGCGAAAAAAGATTCATGGAATTTGCGAAAAAGCAATCGCAAAATTCAAATCCATGATTCTTTGGGAGAAAACATGAAAAAAGCGATTTTGATTCTTGCGGTTTTCGGCGCGATTTGCGCGCTCGGATTTTCGGAAAGATTTTGGCATTTCGAAAGCGGCGCGCGCGACCTTGACGGAAAAGTTTTCGGCAGAATTTCCGTCATCAACAAAACTGGCGCGGAAATCGACGTTTCGGGCGAGCCTTTGGAAAACAACGGCAAAGGCTTGTATTTTGAAGATTCGATTCTAATTTCATGCAGGGCGAGGAATTGCGACGACTACGACGCGATTTTTTCGATTGACAGCAAGCATTTGCAGATTGTGATTTGCCCGCGCGGAACTTACGAAATCGATTCGCACACACACATTTTGCCGCCGATGCGCATTTCGCACAATCCGCCGCCGCCAAAGCACCAAAGGCGTCACGACCCCGCCCCGAAAAAGATGAAACCGCATCACACGCCGATGCATCACGAACCGAACGGAAAGAACCGCAAGAGCGCGCCCAATAAAAATGACGCGCGTCCTCAAAAGCCCGATTCTCCGCAAAAGAATCCGCATCAAGGAAATTCTCGTCCGCCGCGCCCTGAAAATCCACGCCGCCCAATTAGGGAAAAAAGATAATTAGGAAAAATAAGATTTTTTTAAGGCTCTTGACTAGGAGATTTTTGGTTTTTATCTAGTCAAGAGCCTATTTAATTTATAAAAAGACTTGTTTCTCACAGGAAATTGACTTGCTACTCACTGTATATCGGTTTGCTGCACACAGTATATCGCTGCGGTGCTCACAGTATATCTAGTTGCACTTACTGCATATCTATGCAGTAAGTGCCGAAATGGTGCATGAATTTAAATACATAGAATTTTTCTTTGTTTATTCACAAAAAACTTTTTTTCGAATATAATATTTCTATGCGAAAATTCATTTATATTATCCTAGTGAATCTGATACGCTTAATATATTATCTTCCAAAGATGCGATGGTACGCCGACCATCCGCAAAAATATTCGGAGAAGGACAGATACGAGCTTTTGCGGCATTGCATCAAAATTGTGGAGCGCACGGCTTTTGCGAAGCCGATTTCTTCAGGACAGGAAAATTTGCCGAAAAATTCATCCTATGTAATGTTTCCGAATCATCAGGGAAAATACGACGCGCTCGGAATCATCAGCCAAAATGACGATGTTTGTTCTTTCATTTTACGCGACGATTTGAAATGGCCGCTGCTTTTGCCGGAAGCATGCGCTTTGGTGAACGCAAAACGAATGCGGCGCGGAAGCCGGCGCGACGCGATCAATGTTTTGAACACAGTGCAGGACGAAATCAAGGCAGGCAAGCGTTACATAATTTTTCCCGAAGGCGGCTACACGGACAATAAAAATTCCACCACGGAATTCAAGCCGGGAACATTTCAATTTGCCACGCGCGAAAAAGTTCCGATTGTTCCCGTCGCGCTCGTCGACACTTACAAAGTTTTGAACTATGAAAAAATTTTCGAAAAGGTCGTTCCGCAAATCCATTTTTTGAAGCCGATTTATTATGAAGAATACAAAGATTTGACGACGACGCAAATCGCGCAAATCGTAAGATCGCGCATCGACGAATGCATCGCGGAAAAACTTTCTGCCGCGAATTGAGCGTCGTGAAAGCCGCGCGGGAATTTGCGACAATTCATTTTATTCCGGGAATGTACAAAATTTGATTTATTTTCAAAATCGCATTTTCTTTGATTCCGTTTGTTTCGCAAATTAGATTTACGCTCACACCGTAGCGACGCGAAATGGACCAAAGAGAATCGCCTTTCACGACTTTGTATTTAAACGGAAATTCCAATTCCTTGATATTTTTCAGCGCGGCGGAAAAAGTTTGTTCCATTCCTTTGGGCAGACGCAAGACGCTCTCTGCAAATGGAGGGGTGAATCCTTTTGTGTAAGACGGATTCAAACTTTTTAAGACAGATTCTTCCAGTTCGATTTCCTTTGCAATCGCAGACAGCATATAAGGCTTTGTCACTTTTACAAAATCATAATTTTCTTCTTCGCCTTGCAATGATTCGAATTCGTTTTTGTAATACGAAATCTCCACGCCGAATTTTTCCGGCTCGAGGCAAATTTCCGCCACCGCAATCAGTTCGGGAATATAGTCCGCAGTTTGCTTTGGCAAAAAGCCTTCTTTCGCCAATTGCCAAAAATCTTTTCCTTCGCCGGCTTTTTTTATGGCCGCCTTCATTTTTCCATTTCCGCAATTATAAGCCGCGATTGCCAAAAGCCAGTCGCCGAAAACTTTATAATTATATTCCAATTTCGAAAGTCCTGCCGCAGTGGATTTCCACGGATCGAGCCGTTCGTCAACATATTCATTCAACTTGAGATAAGGACGAACGCTGTTCGACATAAATTGCCACATTCCGATTGCGCCCGCGCGAGATTTTGCCCGCGTGTTGTAACCCGATTCAATCACGGGAAGATATTCCAATTCCGCCGGAAGCCCGCGCTCGCGGACGGCTGCGCGCACGAAAATCCTGTATTCAGGATAATCTTCCGCCGCTTTTTTCAAAAATTTAAAACGCCGTTCTTTCAAAAATTCCTGTTTCCAAAACAAGACTTCTTCGCGTTCGGAATTTTCCTTGACGATTTTAAAAAGCGCAATCTCAGGATTTTCCTCTTCCTTTTTTGGCTTGGATTTTTTTGCCGCCGACTTTGGCTTGCGCTTTACGGATTTTTCCATTTTGGAATTTTCCGTTGGCACGTCGGCGACCGCAAAAATGAACGAAGGCGCAATCAATGCGATGAGAAGAATTTGCAAAAAGAATTTTCGGCGGAATTTCATTTTTGAATTCTATCACAGAATTTTTTTATTGTAAACCGAGTTTTATTCAACTTTTCAAAATCGCACAATGAAATTTTTATGAAAAAAATCGGTTCACGGAATCCGCTTTCAAGAATTTTTTAGCGGAATAAAAATTGCGCGACATTTTCATTTCGATTTTAAAATTGAATTTCGCAAAAAAATCTCGCTTTACACAAAGCGGAAAATCTGCTATCATCTACATTATGAATTATAATGAAGAAATCCTGAACTTGCTCGCCGAAAACGCGCGGCTTTCCGTGAACGACATCGCCGCGATGACGAAGAGATCGCCCGAGCAAGTGGCGCAAATCATAAAGCAGATGGAAGACGACGGAATCATTTTGAAGTACGCCGCCATCGTCAACAAAGAAAAGCTTTCGGATTCCAAAGACAAAGTTCGCGTGCAAATCCAGATTCAAGTCACGCCCGAACGCGAGCACGGCTTCGACAAAATCGCCGACCGCATTTATCGTTTTCCGCAAGTGAAGTCTGTCTATTTGATGAGCGGTGGCTACGATTTTATGGTTACGATCGAAGGCGATTCGCTCAAGGAAGTGGGACTTTTCGTCAGCGAAAAACTTTCCACAATCGAAGGAGTGCGCTCCACGAAAACTTCGTTCGTCTTGAAAACATACAAAGAAAACGACGTGATTTATGTGGAAGACGAAAAAGACCGACGCGAAGGCGCGATGGCGTAAAGCGCGACGATGCACGACGCGGTTTAAAAATAATAGCGAATAGTTGTTGAGGAAAATTGCATAAAAGGATTTCAAAAGTCTGATATGGAAAAATTTGAGCGCGAAAATGTCAAATTGCTGAATTGCGATATGTTCGGAAGCGAAGGTTTCCAGAGCATAGAAAGCGCATCTATTGACGCAATCATAACAGACTTTCCTTATGGCACGCTGAACAAACGGAACAAATGGGATGAAGTCATCGACTACAAAAGATTTTGGAAAGAAGCTTTTCGGGTCGGAAAAAAAGCCACGCCGACAATTTCCACTGCGCAGATGCCTTTCACCGCATATTTGATTTCTACGAATTACAAGACTTTCAAATACACGATGGTCTGGGAAAAGTCCAAGGCGACTGGCTACCTCAATGCGAAAAAGCAACCGATGCGCGCCCATGAAGACATCGTGGTTTTTTATGACAAGCAGTGCACGTATAACCCGCAGATGACACAAGGAGAACCATACAACAAAGGCTGCGCCGTTCGTGACACGATGGCGTATGCGAAACAAGAAAAAGCCATTCTCGTAAAAAATGATTCTGGCTTGCGTTATCCAAGAAGCGTCCAATATTTTGTCACTGCCGAATCCGAAGGAAAACTTCATCCGACGCAAAAGCCGGTTGCTCTGTATGAATGGCTTGTGAAAACATACACGAACGAGGGCGATGTGATTTTGGATCCTTGCATGGGAAGCGGAACGACTGGAATCGCCGCGCTGAATTTGGGAAGAAAATTCATCGGCTTTGAAAAAGACGAAAATTATTTTGACATTGCGAAAAAAAGATTCAAAGAATTTTTTGAGACGCCGAATCTGTTCGCGCAGGAATGCGAGGAGGCAGGGTAAAAATGAAACTTGAACAAATCTTGTCCGAAAATAAAAATTATATTCACGCAAGCAACATCCGCACAAAATTGAAAGGAAAGAATTCTGTAGAAGCGAATGATTTGAAAAAGATATATGAACATTACATTCAGAAAATAAAGCAAATCAATCGTAATAAAAGCGATGAAAAAATCATTGCGGAAAAAGTCGAGCATTTGAATGCGTATTATGACGCTTTCGACAAAGGAAATTTCGGAAACATTTTTACTTCCCAAAGCAAACTGCGTTCGACCATACTGGAAGAATTTTTGTGCATTTTGTTTGAAGATTTGATTTGCCAAAAGCAAACAGAATTGAAAACAGACAATTTAAAAGCAGGCGGCGTAAAAGCGTACAGCAACTTGTATTTTTCAAGCGAGAATTTAAAGCAGTTTGTCGATTCGCCAATAATCGGAATAAATCAAAAAGATCAGGATTACGCGATTTATCGTTCGCTGAATTTGGTCGTGAACGGGCAAATGTCAAAAGTAATAAATCTTCCGATTGTTTCCATCGAGGCGAAAACGTACATAGACAAAACAATGCTCGAAGGCTCAATTGCCACGGCGGAAAAAATCAAGTCGGGAAATCCTTACGCAAAATTTTTTATGGTGGCAGAAACGTATGAAGTTGACCAATCCGTAGATCCGGCATATTCACGAATCGACCAAATCTACGTTTTGCGGAAATCTGCCACAAGAGGAAGCACAAGTCCGATTGATTTTGATGTCGTCCATTCGCTTTACGCCGATGTCAAAAATCATTTGAACCGTGATTGGGGAAATATAAAGAACAAACTTTCCACATTTGGAAAAGTAATCTGACAATGCCGATGCGCCACGGCAAAAAAT
The DNA here is from genome assembly GCA_964653395.1 of uncultured Treponema sp. Lineage (GTDB taxonomy): Bacteria > Spirochaetota > Spirochaetia > Treponematales > Treponemataceae > Treponema_D. The sequence goes on from CAZZFL010000010.1 coordinate 18,246, forward strand.
TTTCGGCGCGAGGAAAATCAATGAACACACGACAAGACAGATTCAGCGAATCGATGTTGCGAACGCCGCCCAGCGGAATCCGCAAATTTTTTGAAATGCTCATCGGGCATGACGATGTTATTTCGCTTTCGGTGGGCGAGCCGGATTTTCCCACGCCGTGGTGCATCCGCGAAGAGGCGTTCTATCATCTTGAAAAAGGGCACACGAGTTACACTTCGAATTGGGGCTTGCTGGAATTGCGGCGGGAAATTGCGAAATATTTGGCGCGATATTCTTTGGACTACAATCCTGAAAACGAGATTTTGATTACCGTTGGCGCGAGCGAAGGAATTGACGCGGTGCTCCGTGCGATTTTAAATCCCGGCGACGAAATCATCGTGAGCCAGCCGTGCTATGTGAATTATGTTCCGCTTGCTGAACTTTGCCATGCGAAAATCATTCCGATTGACACGCGCGAAAATGGATTTTATCCCACTGCCGAGCAAATCCAAAAACTCATCACGCCGAAAACAAAAGCCTTGATGTTGTGTTCGCCGAACAATCCGACGGGCACTGTGATTCCAAAATCCGAATTGGAAAAAATTGCGCGCATCGCGAAAGAAAATCGCATTTGGGTCATCAGCGATGAAATTTATTGCGAACTTGTCTACGACGAAACCGAGCACGTTTCCATCGCGAGTTTCGACGGAATGAAAGATTACGCGATTGTTCTCAACGGATTTTCAAAGTCGTTCGCGATGACAGGCTGGCGAATTGGATACATTGCCGCGCCCGCTGAGCTTCTTTCGCAAATTGTAAAACTTCACGGCTACAATACGATTTGTGCGCCGATTTTCAGCCAATATGCGGCGGCGGAAGGCTTGCGGAACGGCTGGAAGGAAGTGGAAAAAATGCGCGTTTCGTACCAGCAGCGTCGCAACTTGATGGCGGATTCGCTCCGCAAAATCGGGCTTCCCCTCCCCGAGCCAAAAGGCGCGTTCTATATGTTCCCCGACATTTCTTCGACAGGACTTTCAAGCGAAGAATTTGCCACTGGACTTTTTCAAAAGCACAATGTGGCCGTCGTTCCGGGAAGCGTTTTCGGCGCGGGCGGCGAAGGGCACATCCGCGTTTGCTACGCGACGGCGACCGACAAAATAAAAATCGCTTTGGACAAAATCGCTGAGTTTGTGCAGGAATGTCGTGCGTAAGATTGAAAGAGGAATTCGGTTTTCGGTCGCTTTTAAAAATCGCGTTTCAATATGCGCCTTTTCCGCCAATCACGGCCCAAACTGTTTTTATCAAAATCCACAAGTCAAGCCAAATCGACCAGTTTTGGATGTAATATGTGTCGAGAACAACGCGATCTTCGTAGGCGGTGTCGCTGCGTCCGGAAGTTTGCCACATTCCCGAAAGTCCGGGCGTTACGGACAAAATGTAATCCACGCTGTCGCCGTATCGAACAAGCTCGCTCTCCGTAACCGGGCGGGGGCCGACGAAACTCATTTGTCCCAAAAAAATATTTATCAGCTGCGGCAGTTCGTCCAAACTCGTCTTGCGGATGAATTTGCCAAACGGCGTAACGCGCGGATCGTTTTCAATTTTGCGATCTTTTTCCCATTGGCGGCGCATCTCGGGATTTTCCTTTAAAATCGATTCGAGCTTTTCGTCCGCGTCTTTGTACATCGAACGGAATTTCCAGCATTTTATTTGCTTGTGATTTTTTCCGATTCTTACGTGGCCATACAAAATCGGTCCTGGCGAAGTGACTTTCACGAGCAACGCGATTATCAAACTTACGGGAAGAACAATCGGCAAAGTAAAAATAATTATCGCCAAATCGATTATGCGCTTTGCGACGAGATGGGATTTTTTTGTGAGATTGTGCGTGCAAGAAAATCCGACGATTCCCGCGATGTCGCGCAAATGCGGCGTGCCGCTCATCAGCATGTTTTGCGTGTCCGAAACAACGATCGTGTATCGAAAATTTTTCATTATGTCGTCGGAGGAACTTTTGTAGCCCGCGATGACGGCGACTTTTATTTTCCGTTTTTTGATGGCGAGAAGCAAATCTTGGCTCGGCGAAAAAATCGGGATTCCGGAAAAATCTTTTTTTGGAAAAAAGCCGTCGTTCACGATGAGCGCGGGCGAATATCCCAAATACGAATTTTTCAAAAATCGCTCGATCACTTCGTCGCCGGAATTTCCCGAACAATACACTACGACCGGCAATCCCCATGATTTGAATTTGCCGCAAAATCGCCGCGCGACTTCGCGCATTCCGGGAAGCAAAATCGTGGCGAACGGAACTGCCACGATCAGCGCGATAGCAATCGCCACTTTGTCGTCCGCGTCCTCCACAAAAATGCTCATCGCGATTCCGCAAAATCCGAAGAATGTGCAAATGCAAAGTCGCTTTACGTCTTCGGCGGGCGACGACATTATTCCCGGATACAAATCGGCCGCGTAGAACACTACCAAAATCACGGGAATGTAAATGTAATATTCCACGAACGAACGAAAATTTATGAAAGAATGATTCACGAAATTGACGATGAAAAATCCGATTCCAATGCAAAGGAAAAGCGTGATTGCGTCCACAATCATAAAAGTGATTCCCGACCAAAACGAGCTTGTCCTGTGAAAATTGCGCTTGTAATAATTTTCAAAATCCTGAATCGTGCTTTCCATTTTTTTCCTACAATTCGTAAGTTTCGCCGTACTTCGCCACTTGCACGTTTTTGTATCCGCGCTCGCCCAAATAATTTGTCAAGAATTTCTGCGCGTCTTTTTCGCCGTGCACCAAGAAAATTTTCTTGAGGCGACTCGTGTCGATTCGCGAAAGCCAATCGGCGATTTCCTCATAGTCGGCGTGCGCGCTGAACGCGTTTAGCGTTTCGACTTTCGCGCGAACTTTGTAAAAGTCGCCCATGATTTTCACTTCTTTTTCGCCTTCGAGAATTCGGCGGCCGAGCGTGTTTTCCGCCATGTAGCCCACGATCAAAATCGTGTTGCGCTCGTCGGTGATGTTGTTCGCCAAATGATGCAAGATTCGTCCGGCTTCGCACATTCCGTCCGCGCTCAAAATTATCATCGGACCTTCCTTTTGGTTGAGCGATTTGGATTCTTCCACGCTCGCGACAAATTGCAAGTCGCCAAAGCCGAACGGATTTTTGTGATGCTTCGTGAACGCTTCGGAAACTGATTCGTCGTAGCATTCGGGATGGACGCGGAAAATGCTCGTGGCGTTCGTCGCCATCGGCGAATCAACGTAAATCGGAATTCGCGGAATTTCATTTCTGTCAACAAGCAAGTGCAAATAATAAATCAATTCCTGCGTGCGCTCAATCGCGAAAGAAGGAATTATGATTTTGCCATTTTTTTCGATTGCGCTGCGAATGATTCGGACCAGCTCGTGCATCGCGAAATCTTTTTCCTCGTGCTTGCGGTTGCCGTAAGTGCTTTCGCAGACAATGTAGTCGGGCGCGGGGAAATCCGTGGAAGGATCGCGAACGATCGCCTTGTTGCGCCGTCCCAAATCGCCGGTAAAAAGAATTCTAGTTTCGCCATTGGACTGAGAATTTTGCGAGGCGGAACTTGACGAATTGCCGTTTGCGCCAATATAAAAATATGCGAACGACGAGCCGAGAATGTGTCCGGCATCGAAAAATTCCAGCGAGACATTCGGCCCGACAAAAATTTTTCGATTGTAGGAAATTGTCACCATTTGGTTCGTCGCTTTGATGCAGTCGGCTTCTTTATAGAGCGGCTGCCAATTGAATTTTTCGCCTTTTTTGCGGGCTTGCTTTGAAAGATATTCGTGGTCGCGCGCCTGAATTCTTGCGCTGTCCATCATCACGAGATTCGCCAAATCGCGCGTGGCGGAAGTGGCGTAAATATTTCCATTGTAGCCTTTTTTCGCCAAAAGCGGAAGAAGGCCGCAATGATCAAAATGTCCGTGCGTCAGCGCGACCGCCTCGAGCTTGTCCACGGCAAAATCGAACTTGCGATTTTTTTCGTCGGAAACTTGCCGCTTGCCTTGAAACGAACCGCAATCAATCATATATGAGCGGCCGTCAATTTCAAGAATATGTTTTGAACCCGTGACTTCTTGCGCCGCGCCGAGCGAATAAAAATTTATTGCCATAATTCATTTTAGCATATTGAAGCAGGATTTTCAACTATTTCTTCCAAAAATCCGGCACGAAGAAAATTATCATCGTGTACAGCTCGAGCCTTCCAGCCAGCATCGCGAACATGTACCACCATTTGAGCGCGGTGGGCAAAAATCCGCAATTCGCGCTCGGATTCAAAGCGCCGAATGCAGGACCCACATTTCCCACCATTGAAGCCGCGCCGGAAAACGCGGTTTGGATGTCCAGCCCCGCCGCCGCGCCGAAAATCGCCGTGAGCACGACCAGAAAAAAATACAAAGTCAAAAATGCCGCCACGTTGAAAACAAGATCCTTGCGCCCTGGTCGGCCGTTCAGGCGAATGCTGAAAACTCCATGCGGATGAAGCATTTTTGAAAATTCGTTGTGAGTCTGTTTTCCCATCACCACCCAGCGAATCACTTTTATTCCGCCGCTCGTCGAACCTGAGCTTCCGCCGATAAAAAAAAGCACGAACAAAAAAACTTGCGCCGCGCTCGGCCACATCGTGTAGTTGCTCGTGCCGAATCCAGTCGTGGAAATCACAGAAGCGATTTGGAACGAAGAATATCTGAGCGAAGTAAAAAATCCGCCGTAAAAATTTGTGTTGATGAAAGTTATCGCCAAAATGAAAACTGCGCAAATCGCGAGGTACGCCTTGAGTTCCGTGTTGTTGCGAATGTCGTCGAATTTTCCCGTGAGAAGATAAAAATAAAGGCTGAAATTTATCGCGCACAAAAACATAAAAATCGTGCAAACTATGTCTATCGCCACGGAATCGTATGCGCCGATGCTCAGATTTTTGCTGCTGAATCCGCCCGTGCCGACCGTGGAAAACGAATGAAGCACCGCGTCGAAAAAATTCATTCCGGCAATTTTCAGGCTTATGATTTGAAGAATCGTAACGCCGCAATAAATGAGCCACAAGACTTTCGCCGTCGTCGTGATTTTCGGCGTGACCTTGCCTTTTTCGGGACCCGTGGTTTCCGCCTTGATAAGCTGAAATCCGCCCACGCCCAAAAGCGGAAAAAGCGCGACGGTGAGCGCGACGATTCCCATTCCGCCGAGCCAATGCGTTTGCGTCCGCCACAAATTTATCGAATTCGGAATCGATTCCACTTCCGACAAAACCGTTGCGCCAGTCGTGGAAAATCCGGAAACGCTTTCCCAAATCGCGTCAGTCCAATTCGGAATCGCGCCGCTGAAATAAAAAGGAATCGCGCCGAGCAGCGAACAAAAAATCCATGCGAAAGCCACCACGACGAACGCGCTCCTTACGGAAAGCGCGATTTTCTTTTTTCGCCCGGCAAGCAAAAATGTCACTGCCAAAATTATGAAAAACGCCATTGGAATTGCGAACGCCGGAAGAGTTTCAAATTCGCCGAATGCGATTGCCGCGAAAATCGGAAAAATCATCGTGAGCGCGACGATTCCCAAAATTGAAAATTCGATTCTCAAAAATGAAAAGACATTCATTTTGTTTCCGCTCCGAAAAGTTTCAAAATATTTTGAGTTTCGTCCGCGAGCGTGATCAAGATTAATTGGTCATTCGCGTCAAGCACCGTGCTTCCGACCGGAATCACATAATTTTTCGCGCCGGATTTTTTTTCGAGCAAAACCAAAAATGTTCCGGGATTCGAAATGTCCAAAAGCGACTTGCCCACGATTTTCGAGCCGATTGGCAAAGTGCATTCCACGATTTCAAGTTGGCCTGTAGAAACCGTGTGAATTCCCGTGACGCTTTTTCCGCGCAAATGGCTCATAATCGAATCTACGATTGTGTCGCGCAAAGGCACTGGAACGTCCACGCCGAGCTTGCGGGCAATCTGCGCGAACGTGGAACTTTCCACCAAACTCACCGAGCGTCCAACGCCCAAAGATTCGAGATAAGCAGCGACGACCATGTTCAGCTCGTGATTGTGCGTGGCGCAAATCACCAAATCATATTCGGTAAGTCCTTCTTCGCGCAAAAAAGTTTCGTCCGTGATGTCGCCTCGGAAAACGTGCGCGTTTGGATAACGCTCCGAAGCGTCTTTCGTAAGTTCGTCGTCCGTGTCGATGATGGCGAATTCCGAAGCGACGTTTTTTCGTTTCCGGAAAATTTTCGCAAAGAGCGAAGATTTTTCTCTTTGAGTGAGACGGTCGGCAATGAGCGTTCCGATTTTTCCCGCGCCGACGAGCGCGATTTTGTCGAGCGATTCAATTTTCGCGCCGCAAAGTTTCAGCAAGTCGCCGATGTCGCCAGCACGCGAAAGAACGCCGATGCTGTCGCCGGCATGCAAAGTGGTCGAGCCGCTTGGCAAACTCGTCTCGCCATTGTATTCGACGTATGCAATCAAAAAAGGCTTTTCGGTGAGTTTTCGGATTCCGCTGAGTTGCTGGCGATCAAGTGGCGCGCCTTCCGCAATCGTGATTCTTGAAATTTCAAATTCAGAATCCTCGAATGTCACCACGTCGCTCACCGCGCCGCTTTCCACCGCGCGCACAATCGCTTCCGCCGCCTCGATGTCGGGATTCACCATAAAATCGATTCCGTAGAGCGGCCGATGTTTTCCGCTAAAAGTGTCGGCATGTTTTTTCACCGCGTCCGCCGTATTCCTGTAATATGAAAAATTCCGCACGCGGGCGATTTTCAAAATGTTCGGATAAACTGAATCCACGAGCGAACAAGTAATCATATTCACTTCGTCATCGTCCGTAACGCACACAAGCGCGTCCGCTTTGGCGATGCCGATGTCCTCGAGATTTTGCAGACTGTTGCCGTCCATTTCCTTGACATCGCAATCCAAAGAATTCGAAGCGTGTCGAACGATGTCTTCGTCATTGTCGATGAGGACGACTTCATTTTTTTCGTTGATAAGACGGCGAGCAAGTTGAACGCCCGTAAAACCCGCGCCGACAATTACTATTCTCATAGAATAATTTTAGTGAAATGCACGGAAAAAGGCAAGAAGAAAATTACGAAGACAAAATCCGAATTTTACATTTCAGTATCATTTGGGCGGCTTTTTGCGATAAATCGCAAAAAACAGGCGGCGCAAAATTCGCGCCGCCTGTTTCGTTCAATTTGAAAATTAATCTCACGACAATTTTATTTACGAAAAACTTTTTCGTCAAAAAACGCGATTTTCATTTTCATCTCGCGCAAAAAAACGCTCGCAAATTTCTTGCGGGCATTTTTCGCCATACATTTTTATGGAATGTGAATTATCTCGCGCGGCTTGCTTCCGTTCGCAGGTCCGACAATTCCACGCTCTTCCATTTCTTCCACCAAACGCGCGGCGCGGTTGTAGCCGATTTTCAGCCTGCGCTGAATGTACGACGCGCTCGCCTTTCCCGCTTCCACCACGATGTCCAACGCCTTTGAATAAAGCGGATCGTCGCCGCCGTCGAACAAGCCAGGCTCGCTGTCAATGTCGTCATCGTCCTCCACGAAAATTTCGTCGTCAATGTATTCCGGAAATCCGTATTGCTTCACGAAACTCACTACGCGTTCCACTTCGTCGTCGTTCACGAAAGTTCCTTGAATGCGAATTGGCACGGGATTCGCCGCGCTCACAAAAAGCATGTCGCCGCGTCCCAAAAGTTTTTCCGCGCCCACTTGATCTATGATGATTCGGCTGTCCACTTTCGAAGCGACGGCAAACGCGATTCGGCTTGGAATGTTCGCCTTGATAAGTCCAGTGATTACGTCAATCGAAGGACGCTGAGTCGCCAACACAAGATGAATTCCCACGGCGCGACTCATCGCACACAAACGCGCGATCGTGGATTCCAATTCCTTTCCCGTCGTCGCCATCAAGTCCGCGAACTCATCGATGATAACGACAATGTACGGAAGTTTTTCGGCGGCAATGTGGCGCTCTTCCACTCGGCGATTGTAGCTGATTATGTCGCGCACGCCGAGTCCGTCGAGCAAAGCGTAACGCCGTTCCATTTCGCAAAGGCAATATTGAAGCGACTGCAAAGCTCGTTTCGGCTCCGTGATGACGGGCGTGAGCAAATGCGGAATGTCGTTGTACAATTTCAGCTCGACGATTTTCGGATCAACGAGAATCAACTTCACTTGCTGCGGCGAACGTTTGTACAAAATCGAAAGAATGAGCGAATTCACGCACACGGATTTTCCAGAACCAGTCGAACCCGCAATCAGCAAATGCGGCGTTTTCGCCAAATCAATGACTTGCGCCTCCCCCTGAATGTCCTTTCCCAAAATCACGGGCACGGCCATTTTTTTGAACTCGCTTATTTCCTGCGAAATTATTTCCCGAAACGAAACTATCGAACGATCCCTGTTCGGCACTTCGATGCCCACGGCGCGTTTGCCGGGAATCGGCGCGACAATGCGCACGGATTTTGCCGCCAAGCGAAGCGCGATGTTGTCCTGCAACGCGACGATTTTGCTGAGCTTCACTCCGGGCGCGGGCAAAATCTCAAACATCGTGACGACAGGTCCTTTTCGAATTCCAGTGACTTCCGCGCTGATTTTAAATTCTTCGAGAGTTTCCTTTAATTGCTCGCTCGCGCCGCTCGTGGCTTCGTCGATAATCCAATATTTCGAATCCTCGTATTCGTCCAAAATATGTTCCGTCGGAATTTGGTAGACGTTGCGAGTGAATCTCGAATCTATGATTTTCGGAAAAACTGGCGAAGCGGATTTCTCCGCCTTTTCAATTTCGATTTTCGCACGCGAATTTTTTGAAGCAGAATTCCGAACATCGGAATCGTCATTCATTTCCGCAGAATCAAATTCCGCCGCATCGTCCGCAACAAAATTTTCATCTTCGCCTTTCGCGGATTTTTCATCCGACGCTTTTATCAAAGGAAAAGGGAGCGCGTCATCTTTAGTTTTTTTTTCCTCGATTACCGTTTCATCGAAATTATTTTCTTCGGCAATTTCAAATTCGCTTCCGTCGATTTCTTCATCGCCAATCGCATTTTCCTCGATTTCAGTTTCCGCGAAATTTTCTTCCTGCACATAATTTTCGGCGAAACTCAAAGGCACGGTAAAATCGCCTTCGTCCGAATCAGGCGCGTCGTAATTTTCCTCCGCAAAATTTTCTTCCTGCGCTTCATCTTCAGATTGCGCGAAACCAAAATCGCCGTCTTCTTCGTCGAGCGCGTTGTAGCCGTAATCGCCTTCAAAATTTTCCGCTTCGGATTCTTCATAATTCGGATAATCGTCCGCGTCAAAATCATCTTCGCATTCGTCCATGTCCACTTGAATGTCGCGGACGGCGACTTTCGTGGCCTTGGAAATTTGAATCAATTCCAAAGTTTTGTCGGCGTCAAAATTTTGCTCGGCGGAATTTTCCAAAAGCATTTCGCTTTGCTTTTGCACCGAAGAATTTTCAACAATCTTTTCCGCGGCTTCAGTTTGAGCGTCGTCTTCATTTTCAAGCGCAATTCCAATCAAAGAAAGAGAATCGAATTCCCGCAAATATTTCTTTTGAATTTCCGAATTTTCATTTTGCAAAACGTCGGAAGAATTTTTCTGCGCGATGTCAGAATCATCTTCATTTTGCGCGTCCTGAATTTCGCTCGTTTCCATTTCGGATTTTTTTTCGCTTTCGTCAAAAATATTTTCCAGCGCGTTTCCCACGATGTTTTCCAATTTTGATTTCGGCGAAAGTCTGACGAATTCCATTTTCTGAAAATTTTTCTTTTCCGAATTTTCTGGCTCAAAATATGTTTCGCCTTCGGACTTGCCCGCGCCAAAAACCAAACGTTCGGCAACAATTCCGGCAAAAAGATATTCAATAGCCACAATCAAAATTCCAGCAATAACGCAAAGAAATAATTGTATGATTTTGAAAAAAGGCAAGCCTTCAATTCCGAATGAAAGGCTGCGATAAATTTTTTCGATGATGACCGCAGTGAAAAAGGGAACAAGGCTGAAGCTGATGTAGACGCATTTTTTAAAAGTGCGTCGCCCTGAAAATTCGATCATAGCCGTTACAAAGAAAAAAATTGGCACAAAGATGCTGCAAAATCCGTAAGTCGCGCAAAGTGCGTCTCCAACGTTCCAAAGAAATCCTGCGAATCCGGCGTACAATCCAAATCCAAAAAGACGCAACAAAAGCGCGACGGAAAAAATTGCCGCCACAGCGAATAACGCAATCCCCACAATTTTTTTCAATACATCATTTTTCATAAAACCCACACCCCACTGCCTTTTTATTATCGGAAAAATGAGGCGAGAATCTTAGAAATTTTTTGTAAAGAATGTGGGGGAAGTTCGCTCGAAGCTTCGCGCATCAGTGCTCGTTGCGAACTCATACTACGCCTGCAACGCCCTCGCTTGCAAAATTACTCGGAGCAATCCCTCTCCAATAACGCGCCGAATAACGCCGCAAACAATCCTGCGAAAACCGCCGTGCCGAAAATGTGCACTGGCGCAAAACTGCTCAACGCGATCGCGCCGAACGAAAGTTCGGTCGTAACGAACGAAATCAGCACGGCGAGCGCGTTTAATTTTTCGCCGCTTTCCATCGTATAAATTATGTAGTCCAAGCCCAAGCCAAAAACCAAAATTATTCCTGTCACTGAAAAAAATCCGATGGGAATATTGAACGCGGCAAAAGTCGCGCATTCCGTCAAAATTATTGCAAGCGGAATTGTCGCGATTTTCAAGACTATTTTCATTGGATAAAAAAATCTCAATGCCAAAATCAAAATTGCGAACGCCGCGCCCAAAAGCGCAAGCATGATTTTTGTCAAGCGATTGAGTTCATATTCGATGTCGTTCATTTTGTTTACGAAAAAAACATTTTCATCTTGCGCACAAAGCGTTCTAAAAATTTCCGCGTCGCTTGCATGCAACGGCAAAATCGCGCTGAAATATTCGCCGTCAATTTCGCCGACATAAAGCGAAGAAAGCGACTGGCGCAAATATGCTGGAAGCGCATTTTTCTCAGATTCAATTTGAATTAAATTTTTTTGCGCGTTTTCATAGTCCGAAAAAATTTGCGATAAAATTTCCTCGCGTTCAAAATCATCGTCAAATCCCAAAAGCGCAAGTTGTTCGTCGGCGGATTCCAACAAATTTCCGCAGGCGCGCCAAGATTCCATTTGCGATAAAATCGAAGGAATGAATTTCGAGCAAGCCGCGTATGACGACAAATTTCCACTTGCGATTTGCGCGTCGAGTTTTTCGCAAAATTTTTCTTCGTTCGCAAAAAGCTCTTTTTGATTTTTTCCGCGCACGATAAAATACCATCCGCTCGAACCATGATTTAAAACTTTCGCGCTTAAAATTTCATCGTCAAGCAATTTTCCGCTGACTTTGTAAAAACTGCGCAAATTGTTTTCAATTCGCAAATTTTTGCGATAAAAAATTGCGATAAAGAGTAAAATTGCGATAAAAGTTGCGGCAATTATTTTTTTGCCGTGCTTTGCGATAAAAATTTGCGATAAAAATTTGTGATAAAAATTTGCGAGACTTTTCATTATCGCAATTTTTTTAAAATCAAATCCAATTTCATTTTTTGGCAAAGTCGGAATTTTCGGATAAAGCAAAATCACCGTCAAAAACGAACTTAAAATTCCCGTGAACGAAAATATCGCAATTTGCTTGAGCAAAGCGAACGGCGCAAAAAGCAAAACCAAATAGCAAATTTCCGTCGAAGCGAACGAAAGCAAAAATCCTTTGAGCAATTTTTTTCGGATTGCGATGCCATTCGAATTTTCAAATTTCCAGCGCACGAAAAAATGCACGCTGTAATCCAAGCACGTTCCAATCAGCGTGGTTCCGAACACAAAGCACAAAATGTGAATTTGTCCGAACAATAAAAGCGTGGCGCACAAAGCCGTGAGCGCGCAAAGCGAAATCGCCGCTACCGAGCAAAAAATTGGAAGCGCGTTTTTAAAAATGAAAATGAAAAGCAAAATTATCGCAAGCATCGAAAGCGTGGAAATTATCGCAATTTCTTTTTGCGCGCCCGAAGAACTTTTGTAGCTGTGAAAAGGCACGCCCGAAAAAACAAATTCGATTTGCGGAATTTGCGATTGAATTTGTTGGGCGCATTCGTAGATTTTTTTCACGCCGCATTTTCTGTTTGCGATTGACGCGCCGAGAGCCGTGAGCGAGCCGCGAATCATCACGAAAAATTTTCCTTCGCATTCCGCGCACAAAACTCCGTCTTGCAAAGTCATCGACGTTCCTGAATCCGAAAGGCTTGCGATAAAATTTTCGAGCGCGTTTTCCGTCAAAAAAAATGGATCGCCTGAAATATATTCCATCGGCATCATTGAAAATCCGCCGTAAGCTTTTTCCAACGCGGCTTCGGCAATTTCGTCTTTTCCGTCAGGCGAATTTATTTTTGCGATAAAATTTTTGTCCAAAAGCAAAAAACGATTGCGATAAAAAAAATCGAAAATTTCATCCAAATCTTTTTGGCTTGTGCCGAGCGAAATATTTTCAAAAAGCGCGTTTTTATTTTGCGGCTCAAATTCCGCGTTGAAAAAATTCAATTCGTCGCAAAGTTTTTCCGCGCAAAATTTCGCGTTTTCAAAATTTTCACTTTGAGCAAGAATAAAAAATTGTCGGCCAGTTTTCGAAGAAAGCGCGCGGTCGGCATCGCCAACGGATTTCATCGACGAAGATTCGGGCAGAATGTCGAACAAATTTGTATTTATGGAAAATCGCTTTCCGCACAAAAATAAAATTCCCAATGCGAGAAAAATCGCGCCGTGAAAAACGCTCCAAAAAATCACGCCGCAATTTTTAAAATGAAAATTTTCCTTATGGATTTTCTTCAAAAAAAGATTTTTCATCATTTGTAAGTGTATCAAAAAATTCGTGTCCGCGCAATTGATAAAATGTCGAATCGCCATTTTTGAAAATCATTCGCATTTCGGTGGCGACGCAAAATTCTTTTGAAAATTTTCCCGCGATCGAAATTTTTTCGAGCATCGCTTTTATGGAAGCGTCGCGCGGAAAAATTTCCACGCGCCAATTTTCTTCTTGGCAAGAAAAATCAAGTTGCGCGTTTTGCTCGATTACGTTCAAGTCGCCGGAAAAAAGCGCGCTCGTCAATGCCGCCATTTGCGAATAAATTTTATTTTCGCCGCTTTGAATTTTCGTGCGCTTGCCGCGAGAATTTTCCGTAAGCATAAAATTTTTTGTAACGACTTGCGTAGTTTTTATCGGATTTTGCGTGAACCAAATTATTCCATGTTCGGGCGCGATCGTAAAAACGCCGCCAGATTTTATCGCGCGATTTGTTTTCGCGGAAAATCGTTCCAAAGAAAATTCGCCGCGAGTGATTTTGTTTTTGGAAAGCGCGTCGCTCACTTGCTGCAAATTCGTCTGCGCGAAAATCGCATTTGAAAAAACAAACGCCAATAAAATCAAAAAAATTTTTTTCATAAAATTTCCTTATATTAAAAATCAAACGGCGCGAATTATCGCCTCGACTTTTTCCGTAAAAATTTTGGGGCAAACAAAAAGCGTTTCGCCTTCTGGCATTTTCACCGCCATTTGCGTCGTTTCCGCTTTCGTCACGATTTGATTTGTTTTGAGGCTACGGATTTCGTATTTTATGCGGATTCGATTTTCCCATTCGACAAGCGTGGCTTTTACAATCGCCTCTTCTTCGAATTGCAGCGAACGAATGTATTTTAAATTGAGCGTCGTCACTGGAAACATAAATTTTGTCGCGACCATTTCGTTGTAGCCGTAGCCGATTTTATCGAGCAAATTGCAACGCGCCACTTCCAAAAATTTCACGTAGTTTCCGTGATAGACAACGTTCATGCTGTCCACGTCAAAAAATTCCGCGCGAATTTTCGTTTCAAAACTGATTTCGTTTTTCGCAATTTCAAGTTCGTTTTCCATTTTTTCTCCAAAATTTTTTCAGCGAATTTTTCAAATGTCAATTTTGACATTCCGAAGGAAACGCCCAAAAATCAAAAAAATTGTACCATTGGTACGGATAAATTTTGCAGAAGTCTTCGAGCGTCCGCGCATATTCGGCGCAAAGATTTTCTATGCATTCGTCGCGCTTTTTGCGAGAAGCCGAAATTTCCGTCCGCGCTTTTTTCACATACATTTCAAATTTGCGCGAAAAAAACAAATTCGTTTTTTTGAAACCAAATATAAAATAAATTGGCGCATCCAAAAGTAACGCGAGAAAAAACGCGCCGTAAGAAAAAGGCGCGGGCTTTCCCAAAAAATTTTGCGACACGATTCTTCCCGAAGTTTTTTTTGAAAGCCTGTCGCCGGCGCAAACTACAAGCCCGCCGCGCGAAATTGTGTCCATAAATTTTTCCATCGTGGCTGGCGTGATTTCATTGATGTTCACCGTGTTTTCAAAAAATTGCGGCGAAATCTTTTGAAGCACTTTTGAAAAGTTGGAAGAAATTTCATTGTCGGAAATGACGGTCAGCGCGACTTCGCTTTGCACGCCCATTTTGTGCGCGTTTGCAAGCGAGCGCAAAATTTCAAAATTTCCCAAATGCGAAATGAAAATGAACGCGCCGCGTTTTTCGTTGAGCTGCGAAATCAATTCGTGAACGTCATCGTCGTGCAAGCAAATATTTTCAAACGGAATTGGATTTTTGGAATTCGTCCAGCAATCCATTTTTTCAACGAGGCTCAGTGCAAACGAAACTAGTTGTCTAAGCGGTTTTATTTTCACGCTCGGCTCGAATTCCTTCAAATTTTTTTGATATTGAATCGCCGCGTTTCTGGCTCGCTTGTCAAAAATGAAATAAAAAAGCGATGCGCACCACACGATGAAATTAGTAAAAAATCTCGGAAAATGTTTCAAGCACCAAGATGTCAATAAATATGGAAACATCGAGTGCGCGGCTTCTTTTTTTGTGAACCATTGGGTGTCGCTACTTTTCATTTCTGAAAAGCCTCGCGCTTTTTTCGTCCGCGCAAAATTGGATAGCGAATCCACATTCCCACCGTGAGCCGCGCGAACATAAGCGAAATGTGGATGTTGTCGCGCACTATGCGGAAATTCGACTTGTTGCCAGTTGAATATGTGACGTGAACGCCTTTGTAAATTACGGGAACGCCGCGCCAAATCATTCGAACCAAAATTTCCGAATCAAATCCCATGTGCGTGTCAATCCACGTGCGACGACAAATTTCGTAAAACGGTTTCACCGGATAAATTCTGAATCCGCACATTGAATCTTTCATTTCGCCAGTTTTGTCCAGCGTGACGAAGCGCGAATAATTGTTGCTGATTTCTTTTGCCTTGAGCCGCGCCTTCGGAACAGATTCGTCGAATTCCGGAAAACCGCAAATCAACGCTTCGGGATTCGATTGCGATTCGCGCAAAAATTCATCGCACGCTTGCGCGTCATGCTGGCCGTCCGCGTCAATTTGAAACAAATGCGTGATTCCCATTTTGTGCGCTTCTTTGATTCCTCGGCAAACCGAAAAACCTTTTCCGCGATTTCGCTTGTTCACGACGAGCGTGATTTTGGGAAAGCGTGCGGCGGCTTCGTTTATGAGATTTTTGTTTTGCAAATCGTTTCCGTCGTCCACAACAATAATCGGCAAATCATATTTTTGCAATGACGAGACGACTTGCGCTAGTGTGCTTCCGTGATTGAAAACGGGGATTAGAAAGCCGCACTGCATTCATACCCCCCCCCGTCATTTCCAATAAGCGCGAAAGTGCCCGTCGAATAAATTTTTTCGCCGCTCGTGTTGCTCAATTTGTATGTGACAGAATTTTTTTCAGAATTGAATTTTATGCTCATGCGAATTGTGGCATTCGGAAAAATCGGCGCGCCGAATTTCGTGCGCTTTGTTGCGGAAAATCCAATCGGAACGCCAAAATATTTTTTCGAGAAATGCGCCATCAAATCAATTTGCGCCACGGCCGGAAGCAATTTGATTTCGGGAAAATGTCCTTCAAAAAAATCGCAAGTTTCCGGCACGGAAAATTCCAGCAAAATCGAGTCGTCGTTTTTTTCGATTACCGTTTCAGGCGCAATGCCATGTTTGGTCAAATACATAGAAGAATATTTTAGCAGATTTTTCAATGTTTGTAAAGGTCGCGCGTTGCGTTGACGCCTTCAGAAAAATCCGCAAGCGATTTGCGGCTTGCGAAATTTACTCGGCCTTTGCAAACAAAGCTTGGATTTCCTGCTTTTTGTGTTTGCCTTGCAAATCGCACGGAATATTTTCCACGAAACGCCATTTTTTCGGAATCACGACGTTTTCAAAAAATTGCATCAAATAATCGTGGAAAAACATATTCACGTCGAATTTTTTTTGCGCGTGAAATTTCTGCGCGCCCGCTTCGTTGAACGCGACGGCGGCAGCCAAATATTGGCGGCGGTCGCTCATCGCCACGACGCACACATCTTTCACCAAGCCGCTTTGCAAAATTCGATTTTCCACTTCCGCAAGCGAAACGCGCTTTTCTTCGATTTTTACGATCGAATCGGCTCGGCCTTTCAAAATGAATTTTCCGCTGGGCAAAATTTCCACCAAGTCGGCGGTTTCAAAACCTTCGGGATTTTTTATGTACGGCGATTTTATCACGAGGCAGCCCAAATCGTTTTGCCAAATTTGCGCGTTGTCAAACGGAGTCCATTCCAAACCGTTTTTGCTTTGCCGCCATGCGATACCGCTCGTTTCCGTGCTTCCGTAAACTTCCACCGGCCAAAATCCAAAAATTTCGTTCGTGCGCTTCGCCACTTCCGGCAGCAAAACTCCGCCGCTCGTAAAAATGAAAGGCTCTTTCAGCGGAAGCGGAATTTCTCCTTGCGCGTCATTCGTGCGTTTTAAAAAAGCAGGCACGGCGATAATCATATATTTTTCGTCGGAAAATTTTTCGAACTCGGAAGGAAATTCAATTCGCGTGCGACAGAACGGAACGCCAGCCGCAAACGGAAGCGAAATCGTAAACAAAAATCCGTAGATGTGATGCTGGCTCACCGTGGCGACAAGTTTTCTCCGCAAAAATTCTTCGCCCCATTTTGAAAAAATGAAAGCGTTGTCCTGCTCAAATTCCGTCATTCGCTGCACCACGTCTTTCGGCTTGCCAGTGCTTCCCGAAGTGAACATGTGAATTCGCGTTTCCTCCGAATTGATTTTCGGCGCGACGCGAATTTCGCTTTCCGGAGGCAACGCGGAATTTTCTATAATCGAAGCGATGCTGAGCGCGCCCAAAGATTCAATCGCCGCCGCAGAATCGCTCAAAAATTCCTGGCCGGGCTTTTTCATTTCTTTTATAAATTCGCTCGAAATATTCGCCGTAAGCATAACTTGCTTTTTGCATTGAAGCAGCGCGACGAACGTCACCAAAAAATACCAATAGTCATTGCAATGCAAAATCCATTCGCCGCAATTTTTGCTTTGAATGAAAACGCGCATTTTTGCCGTGTCGCACAAAAAATCTTTCCACGTTTTGTAAACGCCGTCCGACCAAACGCCTTCGAAACACATCACGAAATCGTCGGCGCGACTTTTCGCCGTAAAATCACAAATCGAAAAATAATTCTGCATTTTTTTGTTCACCCTCATTCTCACAAAAAATTCAATGGCGAAAATCATTCCCATTATCAAATAGGAAATTCCGCCATTGTAAATCGACCAAATTTTTTCCGAGCAGAAAAACGCCGTGTAAATTGCTGCCGCAATGTTCAGCACAAAAAACGCGCACCAAACAATCGTAACTTTTTTGCAATAATTTTCCACGCGCGCTTTGTACGGACTTTTCAAAATTGATTTGTCCTGCATCGTCGCGAAGCGAAAAACAATCGGCGGCGGCGAAACCAAACTCGTCGCGAAAAAAAACAAAAATGTCGCGCAAACTGCGACCGGATAAAGTTTCAAAAACAAACTTGAATTGGCGACGAAGCACAAAATTCCCACGGTGAGGAAAAAAAACGAAGAAAGCAAATTTTTGGAATTGAAGCGGATTTTGCCGAAAAATTTTTGCGAATTTTTTTGAATTTCGTTCGCGGAATTTTTGCCGCTTTCATCCGCATTTGCATTCGCGCCGGCAGAATTTTTTTCCGGCGAATTTCCTGTGGACGAAATAAAAAAAATCAGCGCGAGCGCAATCACGCACAAAGAAATCACCCGCACTGGAAATTTGTAGACGACCAAAAGCAAGAAAACCAGCACGGGATATAAAACGGTCAGCGCGGAGAAAAATATTTTGAAAAATTTTTTTGCCACGAAAAACTCAAAGCCAAAAATCGGCGCGCGAATTTTTTACGAAAAGCAAAAACTGCACGCCAAGCATCCGCCGCGTTGCGAGCGAAACTCGCGCTTTGCTTTACGCCGATTTTAAGCCCGCATTTATTTTTGCGCGAGCGGCAAAAGAATGTCCACGACGTTTCCGACGGTTTTCGCGCTTTTGAACATTTCGGGATCAATTTTTCCAGGAATGAACTGCTTCATCTTCACGACGAGATCCACCGCGTCAATCGAGTCCAAATCCAAATCCTCGAAAAGTTTTGAATCCATAGTAACATCGCCTTTTTCCACCTCGAAATCGCTTTCAAGGACATCCTGGATTTTTGCGAAAATTTCTTCTTTTGTCATTTCGTTTCCCCCTATCGAAATTATTTTGATTTTTCGGACTGGATAAATTCCGCCAAAGAATTTACCGAAGCAAAATGCTTTTTGCTGTCTTCGCTTTCCGCCGAAAGTTTCACATCGAATTTCTTTTTGAGCGCGACACCCAATTCCAGCGCGTCAATAGAATCCAAACCCAAACCCGTTCCGAACAAAGGCGCGTCGTCCTGAATGTCCTCGGGCGCGACATCCTCAAGTTCCAGAGCGGAAACAATCAATTCCTTAATCTGCTGCTTTAACTCATTCATAGAAATTACTTTTCAGTATAATCCATACTTTGAAAAAATGCAAGTGCTTTTTTTGTTTTTCATGAAGCCCCTTACGGAAGCGAAACAATGCAGATGCTTTCCCCAGCGGAAGCGAAATTTTTTGTTCAGCATTCACGAGTTTCACAAAGTAAAACTCGTTAGCAAGGCGTAGCCTTGCGATGCAAGGTCGCAGCCTTGCGACGCTTGCCACGAACAATTTTTTCTGATAAAATATTTCTATGAAAAATAATTCGCTTTTCAGCATGGAAAAATTTTCCGAAGACAAAATTTCCGCAATCGACGCGAAATTCGAAGCGCAAAAAATCGCGTTCGCGCCGCTCACTTTTCAAGCCATCCGCGCTTTGCTCGAATTGGGCGTGATGAAAAAAATCAGCGATTCCGGCGACGACGGAATTTCGGCGCAGGAACTTTCGCGCGCGCTTGACATTTCGGAATACGGAATAAAAGTTCTCTGCGAAATGGCCGTGGGAATGAACGTGCTCAAGTTGAAAAACGTGCAAGGCGAAGAACGATTTTTCTTGGGAAAAATCGGATTTTTTTTGCTGGAAGACAATTTGACAAAAGTCAATTTTAATTTTACAAACGACATTTGCTACAAAGGCGCGTTCGATTTGGGCGACTCGGTGAAAAATCAAAAGCCCGAAGGTTTGAAAGTTTTCGGCGAAAATTGGACGACGATTTACGAGGCGCTTTCTTCGCTTCCCGAGCGCGAAAAAAAATCTTGGTTTGAATTCGACCATTTTTATTCCGACATCGCGTTTCCGCAAGCCTTGCCGATTGTCTACGCCGAAAAGCCAAAGCGACTTTTCGACATCGGCGGCAACACGGCAAAATGGGCCATCGCCAGTTGCAAGTTTGACGCGGACGTTCATGTTACGATAATTGATTTGCCGGGACAAACCGCAGTGGCGAAAAAAAACGCCGAAGCCGCAGGATTTTCCGACAGAATCGATTTTTACAGCGGAAACATTTTGGCGGAAAGCACCGCGCTTCCTGCCGCGCCCGACGCAGTTTGGATGAGCCAATTTTTGGATTGCTTTTCGCTTCACCAAATCACGAAAATCTTGAAAAAAATTCATTCGGTGGCGACGGAAAAAACTTTGGTGTACGTTTTGGAGCCGCTTTGGGACCAACAAAAATTCGAAGCGGAATCCTACGCACTTCAGGCGACTTCGCTTTACTTTACTTGCATGGCGAACGGCAACAGCAAAATGTATCGTTACGGCGAACTTGTGGACGCAATTTCCGCCGGCGGATTTGAACTGAAAACCGCGCATCACAATTTAGGCTCGAATTTTTATTCGCTTTTGGTTTTCAAGAAAAAATAAGGCAGCGCGAATTTGAAGACTTTCGGCGTTTTCGGAAATTGAATTTTCAAAGGAAATTTTATGAAAAAAATTTTTGTTTCAAAAATCTGCTCGTGGATGCCGCCAGAAGAAGATTTGTCCGCCGCGCCAAAACTGGAATTCACCGACGCGATTTTTCGGCGCAGGCTGAGCCAGTTGAGCAAAATGACAATTCAAGTCGTGCATAATTTTTTCGAGACGGGAATCGATCGCGAAATAAAAATTGTTTTTTCTTCAAAGCGCGGCGAAATTGCGCGCGAATTCAAAATCAACAAGACGCTCATTCAAGACGCTGAAATTCTTCCGGCAAGTTTTTCGCTTTCCACTTTCAACGCGCCGATTGCGCTGGCGACAATTTCCGAAAATCTGCGCGGCGGCTACACGGCCGTTTATCCTTCGCAAGGAAATTTTTCGGACGCAGTTTTGGCGGCGGCCGCTCCGATTCTTTGCGGGCGCGAAAAACAAATCGCATTTGTTTACGCCGAAGAATTCGTGCCAGAATTTTACGACGAAATTTTTTGCGAAAAAAATTCTCCGCTCGCGTTCGCCGCATTGCTTTCCGCATCTTCACAAAATCCAAATTTTGATGTACAATTTGATTTGGAGAATTTGCCGAAAACTCCGCAGGAATTTTTGAATTACTATGGAAAAAGAACAAATT
>CAZZFL010000011.1:0-38331 GCA_964653395.1 uncultured Treponema sp.
AATCGGACACGACGCCGGATTTTTCAAATGCATTCCTGCCGACGGAGTTTCGCGAATTTGATTTGCGGAATTGTTCGCAAGAAAAATTTGAAAATCGAAAAATATTGCTGATAAAAAATTGCGGCTATTTTACTCGAAGTTAAAATTGGCATGGAAATCAAGGTCGATTTTGTCTTCGAGTTTTTTTTATTTTTCGCCGCGCCGTCCTTTTCCCACGCAAAATTCGCAATTCCTTTTCTCATTTCTTTGAATCAATTTCAGCCATCGCTTTTTCAAATTTCTCTTTCAACTCAAAATAATAGCGGCGGCGCTCTGCGTCAATTTTTTTGTTCGAGGAATAATATCGCACGTATCCCGCTTCCGCGCCCGACGTTTCTGCGAGCGGATTTTCGGGATCATAGATAAGCCTGTAAAACGAAATATTTTTAAAATCAATTTTTCCTTCGTCGGTCAAAAAAAATTCCTTTGCCACGTGATTCGGATTGTCAAAATTTTCAATGTTATCATCAAGAATCAAAATCATCTTTTCAAGGACGCCGGCATATTTCGAAAGAATATTTTTGTCCTTCGCGGAAATCGACATGATGGATTTTTCGTTGAGCGAATTTTTTATGTATTGATAAAAAACGTCGCTCTCATTTGGCGCGATGTAAATTTCATATTTTCTGCCGCACGAAAAAATCAGCAACGCGGCGGCCGCGATTCCCAAAAAGCGAATTGGTTTCTTTGTCATATTTTTCTCCGAATGAAAAATTTTTTTCCGCTTTTAAAATCCGCAAATTTCACAAAGCGTCTTGCTTGATTATGAATTTTGCGCCAAGAAAAACGCGCGATGAAACGGAAACAAAACTTTCCCGTTCGCGCACGGCTTGTAATGCGCGGCAGTTTCGGTTTTGAGCGCGTGCAAAAATTCGGCGGACTTCGCTTCGTCCAAACGTTCAAGGTATGGCAAAAGCGCCGTGCTTTGCACGAAGTCAACAATTTCGTCGCTCGAGCGCATTTGATGAAAATAATTCGTCTGCCACATTTCCACGCGCGAAAAATTTTTGGAAAAGATTTCGTAATATTTTTCCGCCGAAAGATTTTTCGCCACGCCGATTCCGTCGAACAATTTTTTTTCGCCACATTCTGTCGAAAATTTTTGCGCCGAAATTTTTATGATTCTCGCGATTTCCATTTCGTCGAAAAGCGGAATCTGCATTGCGAGAACGCCGCTTTCGTTCAAAAGTTCTTTCGCGTTCGCCACGAATTCATCTTGATTTTCGAGCCATTGCAAAAACGCGTTTGAAAAAATCACGTCGAATTTTCCCAAGTCGGAAAGCGGCTTCGAACAGTCGCGCAGGACGAATTGCGTGTCGGGCAAAAGCGCGCGGGCTTTGGAAAGCATTTCTTGTGAAAAATCCGCGCCGAGAATTTCCGCATCGGGAAAACGCCGCTTGAGGCAAATCGTGCTCATTCCAGAACCGCAGCCCACGTCGAGCGCGCGGCGGCAATTTTTCATTTCAATTCGCGCCGCCAAATCCGAGGAAGGTTGCGTCCGTTCCTTTTCAAAACGATTGTACAAATCCGCGTTCCACATATCTTTCCTCTGAAAACGATTAAAAATTCAAATGAAAAAAGCCGCCCGAAAATGGGCGGCTTCACCAATCAGAAAACAATGTTCAGTTTGGATTAGTATCCCATTTCAGGATTTGGCATCGGCGCGGCCGGCTTCGGCTCGGGAATGTCCGTGATGGCGCATTCCGTGGTGAGCATCGTTCCGGCGATTGAGGCCGCGTTTTGCAAAGCGCTGCAAGCGACTTTTGCCGGGTCGATGATTCCCGCTTCGAGCATGTTCACCCATTCGCCTGTGTAAGCGTTGTAGCCGATTCCCTTCTTTTCGTTTTTCGCGCGGTCTGCCACGACAGCTCCGTCCACTCCGGCATTGTCCGCGATTTGGCGAATCGGCTCTTCAAGCGCGCGCTTGACAATTTTGTAGCCGACTTTTTCGTCCTCGGACAAATTGGAAGGAACATTTTCCAAAACTTTGGAAGCGTCGATGAGCGCGATTCCGCCGCCGGAAACGATTCCTTCTTCGAGCGCGGCTCGGGTCGCGGCGATCGTGTCTTCCACGCGGAATTTCTTTTCCTTCATTTCGGTTTCGGTGGTCGCGCCGACATTGATCACGGCCACTCCGCCGGCGAGTTTCGCGAGACGCTTCTGCAACTGCTCTTTGTCATAAGAAGAAGTCGTCTTTTCGATTTGATTTTTGATTTCGCCGACGCGTTCGCTTATGGCTTTTTTCGTGCCCGCGCCGCCGACGATCGTCGTGTTGTCCTTGTCGATTTTCACAGACTTCGCTTTTCCGAGCATTGAAATGTCAGCGTTCTCAAGTTTGATTCCGACTTCTTCCGAAATCACTTGTCCGCCCGTGAGAATCGCGATGTCTTGAAGCATGTCCTTTCGGCGGTCGCCAAATCCCGGAGCTTTCACCGCGCAAACTTTGATTGTTCCGCGAATTGAATTGAGGACGAGCGTGGTCAAAGCCTCGCCGTCAACATCTTCGGCGATGATTACGAGCGAGCGTCCTTCGTTCACGACTTTTTCCAAAATCGGCATCAAGTCTTTCATCGTGGAAATTTTCTTGTCGTGAATGAGAATGTACGGCTCTTCAAAATTCGATTCCATGCGTTCGCGGTCGTTCACGAAATATGAAGAAACATAGCCGCGGTCGAACTGCATTCCTTCCACAGTGTCCACAGTGGTGTCCATGTTCTTGGATTCTTCGACAGTAATCACGCCGTCTTTGCCGACCTTTTCGATCGCGTCGGCGAGCATCTTTCCGATTTCCGCGTCGTTGTTGGCGGAAATTGTGGCGATGTGCGTGATGTCATCCGCGCCCTTTACCGGCTTGGCGTTCTTTTTGATTTCTTCGATCGTGGCTTTTACGGCCTTGTCCATTCCGCGCTTGATTTCAATCGGAGTCATTCCGGCGGCGACTGATTTCAAACCTTCGCGAACGAGCGCATACGCCAAAACGGTGGCGGTAGTCGTGCCGTCGCCAGCGTCGTCGTTCGTCTTGGAAGCGACTTCGCGGACGAACTGCGCGCCCATGTTTTCATAAGGATCGGCCAGTTCGATTTCCTTCGCGACTGAAACTCCGTCCTTCGTGATTGTGGGCGAGCCGTATTTTTTGTCGAGCATGACCATGCGTCCGCAAGGTCCGAGCGTGACTTTTACGGCCTTCGCGATTTGCTCCGCGCCTGAAAGCAGCTTTCTGCGCGCGTCTTCACTGAACAACAATTGTTTTGCCATTTTTTTCTCCTTCGATTATTCCTTAATTTATTTTTTAAGAAAAATTGCTTTTCTATAATATTAAAGATAATGAAAAAACGCGAATTCGGCAAGAGCATATTTGAAAAAAATGCGAAAAACTGGCATGTGGTTTCGCGCGATTTTTTTGCAAAAATCGCTTCGCGAAAAATCGGTTTTTTAAAATTCAAATTCTTCTTTTATTTCTTTGATTGATTTTTTTACGAGCGCGGTGATTTCCGCGTTCAATTTTTTTTCTTTTGCCGAAAGAATTTTGTTCAGCAACATTTTTGGATTTTTTCTCGATTCGATTTCGATTTTTTCTTCGGGAATGAAAAGTTCGTGCGCCGAAACTCCGAGCGCGTCGGAAATTTTTTCCAGCGTGGAATCGCTCACCCAACTTTTGCCGCATTCAATGTTCGCGATGTAAGTGTTGGAAATGTCCGCGAGTTCCGAAAGTTGTTCCTGCGTCATTGATTTTTCTTTTCGCACTTTTTTGATGTTGCCCGCCAAAACGAGCCTTATTTTTCCTGCGCTTTCCATGAGATATATGGTATGAAATTATCATAATCTATATAATAAACTATTAACATAGTTTGGGTATGATATTATAATAGCGAAAAATACGGAGGCACTTCTATGAAACTAGGAAAATTCATCGCTAAATTCGGATGGCTTTTGATGGTCATAGGATTTTTTCAACCAGTCGCATGTGATATGAACGGCGCGCAACTTGCAAAAGAATGGCTCTCGGAAAGCGAAACGGCAGGCTATGGCATTTGCATGTGGGCGGTGCTGATAATTGCCATCATTGCATTGCTCGGCATAATCTTTGTCTTGTTAGACAAAAAATTCGTAAACGATTTGATCTTCCTTGTGCCAAATGCAGTCTGTGGGCTTATCCCTTACTTTAAATTTATGGACGAAGGTCACACCCAACGAGGCGCGACTATAATTTTTACAGGCTGGGTGCTTGTTTTGTTGGCTTCGATTATTGACATAT
Organism: uncultured Treponema sp.; assembly: GCA_964653395.1. Classification (GTDB taxonomy): domain Bacteria; phylum Spirochaetota; class Spirochaetia; order Treponematales; family Treponemataceae; genus Treponema_D. The sequence goes on from CAZZFL010000011.1 coordinate 4,295, forward strand.
ACATCAACAAAAAGTTTGTGCAGCAAAGCGGCGATAATTCAGGCGAGTCATAATGGACAGAAGAAAACTATTATAGTTATCATTGAATAAATAAAATCTATGGAGAAAAATTATTATTTTGGAGGAATGTATGAAAAGATTGTTAAAATTTATGGCGGCCTTTGCCACATTGATTTTTATGTTATGTAATTTTATAGCTTGTTCAAAATATGAAAGTTCTAAGATATCAAATGACGAGGCTTTAGTTTTTGTTCAGGCATGTGCCGATGGCGGTTATGAATATGTTAAAAGCATGCTAAAAATAAATAAAGCGTTTGTTGGAGTGAAGAATGGCAGAGGTGACACAGGATTGATGCAGGCAGCAGGACACGGACACAAAAATATTGTGGAACTTCTTTTAAAAAACGGTGCGTATGTAGATACCAGAGACAAAGACGGCGATACTGCATTGCAATGGGCAATTACGAAAGGGCATACAGATGTGGCAAAATCGCTTATAAAGAAAGGAGCGAATGTGAATATATCAAACGATAGCGGTATGTCGCTATTGCTGTGGGCCGCAAGATATGGGCAAAAGGAATCTGCGAAACTCTTAATAGAAAAAGGTGCTGATTTAAACGCCGTGAACAAAGAAAAAATGAACGCGCTTTTGTTGGCGGCGAATTATGGGGAAAAAGATGTTGTGGAGTTGTTGCTGGATAATGGAGCAGACATAAACTCGAAAATCGAAGCTGGCTCTACGGCATTGATGTTTGCTTCCTCAAAAGGATATAAGGACATCGTGGAACTGTTAATAGACAGAGGGGCTGATATCAACATAAAAGACAGTGTTCCGCGAAGCTGGACGGAATTGACAAATAATGGTCCACGGAGAAGACAGGTTTCCGGTTCAAGTGCTTTGGAGTATGCCGTAAGAGATGGGCATGAAGATATAGCGGAGTTATTAAGAAGCAAAGGCGCGCAAGAGTAGGCCGATTTTTTTGTCTGATTTAACAGATTTGAAAACGATTATTTGGGTTCATAAAATATGCCAAAACTTTTGGCATATTTTATATTTTTCAAAACTTTGGAGTTGCATTATGAAAAGAAAAAACATCTTGACATTTATGACGTTATTACTGGTGGCTGGCATTGCGATTGCGAAGCCAAAAAAACAAACTGCGCCACAAACGCCGGTTGTTGAACAGCCGACGAAGCCTGCAACAATTGTGGAAGCGTTTGGAAAACTTGCGCAAAATCTTGTGGCGCAGGCGAACAACAAGCCAACATTTGCATTTATGGCATTGAACAGTGATGACGGAAACGCGCTTGTAGAAAATTATGTTACGGACGCGCTCACAGAGGCGATGTTTGCCACTGGAAAAATCAAAGTAGTGGAACGCGCGAGCCTTGAAAAAATTATGAGCGAACAGAAATTCCAAAGCAGTGCGTTCATAAATGAAAACACTGCCGCCGAAATCGGAAATCTTTCTGGTGCGAATTTTGTTTGTTATGGAATGCTCAAGGATTTGAAAAGTCATATTTCTGTGAACGTCCGCGTTGTAGAAGTGAGCACGGCGGAACTTTATGCTATGAATCGCGATACCGTGGAAAAAGATGCCTATCTTGCCAATGTAGGATTTGAGGCGCGGAAAGAAAGTTTGCTGATTACAGGTCTTGGAAAATCTAGCAATTCTGGAAGTTCTGAAAAAACTGAGAGTGCGACCAAAGTGGCAAATTTAAATCCCCCTCCTGCCCCGAAGCCAAAAGTGAACAGCGCGTGGACAGTTCAAAAAAAGAAAAATGAAAATTACACGACATACACTTTTATTTTGAAAAGTTCAAGCGAAATATTCGCGTTTATCGGTTATGACAAATACAATTCTCTGGGAAATTCCACTGTGCGAGCCGGTGTGCATTGGGTAAATACACTTTATGATATTAGTGGTGCTTATGCAATAAAAGATGTCAAGGGCAATGCGATGAACAAAGACTATTCTTGGGCATGGTGGGACTATAATTTGGGATATGGGCATGAATGGGCGAAATATGGACAGGAATATAATTATAGAAAGCTTCTATCTTCTTCTGTAGAAGCTGTATATAAAGAAGACGGAAAAAATATGTTCGCATTTACTTACGACAAATCTGAAAGTGCGCGGTTTTTTGTAGACCTTTTCGGCGGCGAATATTTTTCCGTGCGCCATAACAATGAAAACATTCGCTTTCAAACTGAAGGTTTTTGGCAGACTGTGGAAGAGCAAGGTCTTACGCGCGAGGAAATTTATAAAGTGATTTCCAATGATGAATTCTGATGAATGCATAAAATGATTTTCAGATTGGATGGATGCGCTGAATTTGTTTTGTAGCAGTTTGTTCTAGAATATAATATGAGAATTTTTTCAAAAAAAATTGTCGCAATTTTTTTAGTCGCATTCTCTGCAATTTGCGTCTTTGCGAAAACTAAAAAGGACAAAAATGAATTTTCATCAGCGAATGCCGCGTCGAAAACCAAATGGCAAAATCCGCCTGAGTGGATAAGCGATTCAGGGCGGCTTCGTATTTTTCCAAATGAAAAATTCATTTCCGCACTTGGAGTTGGATTTTCAATAGACAATGCAAAGACAAAGGCCGCTCGCGAAATTTCATATTTTATAAAAACTCAAGTGTCGGCATCTACGCAGTCCGTTTATTCCGGAAGCGAAAAAAATGGCGTGCTTTCCAAAGAGAAATCTTTGAACGAAATCATAAATCTTTCGAGCGACGAAACGATTTACGCTCTTGATTTTACCGAGCCGTGGCATGACAAAGAAAACTCGCAATATTTTTGCGTAGCATTTATTGATAAGGCTGAAGCATGGAAGCAAATTGAGCCGAATCTTTTGGCGATAGCGACAAATGTGGAAAGCGAATTAGAATCTGCGAAAAAAGATAAGGACGGATTTTGGCGAACATTGGTTTTTGGAAAAATAATTTCCGAAAAAGAAAAATTTCATTCGCTTTGCAATTTTGCAAATTTGGTGAATTCGTCTGGTACAAAAAAATATGCTTTCGTTGAAAATATGTTTTTGGAAGCAGCGTCCGCAATTCAAAATGAAAGGTCACGGCAAACGATTTGGCTTTCTGTGGAAAACGACAAGGACGGCATTATTTACAGAGCGTTGTCCGCTACATTTGAAAAATACGGATTTACCGTGAGTCAATCGCGTGGAAAATTTATTGCTACAGTAAAAATTGTTTTGGAAATCCGCGAGGAAGGAATTGCGTTTGTCACACGTCCGGGAATCACGTTGGAAGTGAAAAATGTGTCTGGCTCTCAACTGGCGAGTTTTTCGCATACAGCAAAAAAGGTGGTCGATTTTGAAAAGTCTGCACTTGAAGAAAAGGCGTACAGAATGCTTGGCGCGGATGCGAGCGATATTATTTTGATGAAAAAATAAATAAGAATGTATGATGCCCCTTCAGCCGTTTTAATCGTAAAATTGCTCGCGCTTTCTTTGGATTGGAATTTGGAAAATTTAAATTTGGAGTAAAAAAGAAAATGCGCATGCCAAATGATATAATGAATTTTATATTTGCGATTAACGAACTCAATGTTGAAAAATTTGCGGAGCTTGCAAAAAATGGTGAGGATCTGAATTGGACAAATCCCGATGATGGCAACACTCCGTTTCTTATTTCGTTGAAAAATTTTGGCGAGCGGATTTCTGGAATTCCGCTTGACAAAAAAAACAGCGAAGAGCAAATTGCCGAGCTTGAAGATATTGCGAAAAAAGCAATGTCGATAATTTCGATTTTTTTGGAAAGTGGCGCGAATGTAAATTGCGAGGACATGGACGGCTGCACGCCTTTGGGATGCGTAAAATATTATTTGTATTTGGGAATGCTTTCGTTTTTGCCGAGCGCGATGGACGGAAATGTCGGCGAGAAAAAAGATGTGATGCAAATGATTTCAAGAATTTTCGAAGACATCACTTCGATTTTAGTCAAGGCCGGCGCTGATGAAAATCGCAAAAATAAATTCAACGAAACTCCTTCAGAATATGCCGATAGGTTTATGATGGACGGAATCAAAAAACGATTGTGAAAAATTGAATTTCAGATGAGGCGCAACATTTGAAAAAAATTGGCGGCGGTTTTTCCGCGTTCAATTTTTCTTTTGCCGAAAGAAAAGCGCAACGCACTTTTAGTAGTATAAATTAACGTTCTAATTTTTAACGCCTCCAGCGCGACACATTGTATTTCGCATTTTTGTTCCCGCGCCACAAAAATCCCTTGCTTGAAAAAAATCAATTTTTCTTATCACGAATTTTTTTCAAGCCAATTTTGTTTTTTATGTTCCATTGCTGCAAAAGCGAAATTCTATTTTTTCAAATTTTCTTCTTTCCTGAAAAATGATTTTTCCAGCATCGCGTATTCTTCCTTCGTGCACAATTTTTTGCATTTCTTTTCATATTCGGCGGAACGAGCGAGCATGATTTCGATTTTTTCGCAGGGAAATTGAGAACATTGATTGCATTTTTCCACGCCGTTTTCTTTGACGCATTCGACCAAATTGTACGCGCATTTTTTGTGCGAAGAGCAGCCGTCGCAGCTGATTTCTTCTGCCGAAACAATTTTGTCGCGCCAGCCGATTCTGTGCCACAATTCCGCGACTCTGTTTTTTTCTTCCAACGTCGTCGCAAGATAGCGAGGGCATTTCAAACAATCATCGCCGCACAAAGTGATTTTTTCCATGAATTAGAATTATACAAAATTCGGAAGATTTGTAAAGAATGCGATTTCAATTTTCCAATTGAAAATTGTGCGAACACCGAGCAGGAGGGGGAAATCCGCTCGAAGCTTCGCACATTCGTGCTCGTTGTGAATTCCCCCTCCGCAAAAATCCGCCAGGCGCGCGAGCGAAAACTTGCATTCATCCGCGTTAAGCAAATTGTTGCAAAGCGCGGACAAAATGCGCAATGATTAAATTACAAACCTCATTTTAAATTTTTTCAAAAAACTCGCTTGTTGTGCCACAAGTTTTTTTTACGAACTTTTTTCAGCACAACAAGGAGTCGCTCGAAGAAATCATTCCGCGAAAATCGCGTCGGCGGGAATTTCCACGGTGACGCTTTTCACTTTGCCTTCGCGCGAGAAAATGTCCGCGCTTGTTTCGGCGGAAAGTTCCGCGCCGAATGTGGCAGAGTCCACCGTAACTTTTATCGCGGAAATCGAGCCGTTCAATTTGTACACGAACGGAATTTTAAAGCGAGTAAAAGAAAGCGTGCCGTCTGCGCCGAATTCTTTTTTCAAAAGCAAAGCCGGATTGAATCTTAGTTTGCCGCCTTCAATTTCCATTCCGAGTTCGCCCCAGCGCGTTATCACTTCTTCCTTTACTTGTCCCGTCATTCCGGGCTGCTTTGCGCCTTGCAAATACGGAGTGTGCGAATACGGATCAATCGGGAACGCGCCGTAAATTTCGGGAGTCTTGTTGAACGAAAGTCCCGCGCGGATTTTGTAGTAGTGCGCCCCAAGTTTTTTCGCGCCCTGCTCATTTTTTGCGGACAAAGCCTTTTGGAAATTTTCCTGGACTGCCAACAAAAGTTTTGAAACCATGTGCCAATAAATCGAGCCGATTCCTTCGTAAGCGTAGAACGTGCCGCTTCGTCCCGTGAACGATTTGTGGTTGAAAGTTTTTTCGTAGAGCGCGAGGATTTCGCTTTTTTCTTCGGAACTGATTTTCGGATAATTTTTTGCGATCGCATTTTCCAAAACTTCGGCGTTGCGGAAATCAGGATTGAAATGTGCCTTGCCGCTTTCAAGCGAATCGTTGTAGACGAGCGAAGCCGCGTCTGGCAAAGTGTAGCCGCGTTCCAATTCCGCTTTCAGCGTCGCGATTTTTTGCGCGGCGGATTTTTCCAAAACGTTCTTGTTCGCAAAACGCGGCAATTCCTTTGAAGGATAAAGCATGTAAGAATTTTGGCGCGGCTCGTACATTCGGCTTTTTGCCAAAGAATCGCACAACGCGCAAACTTCCTCCGCGTCCAGCAATCCGCTCGAAAGAACGGCCACTTGACCTTCGAGCATTTCTTCGAGGTTTGAAATTTCCATCGCGCTTTCGCCAATTTCAAGCGTGTTGTACGAATGATAAAGCCCGTCGGAACGCTTGTTCATTTTGATGGAATGTTCCGCATGTTTGATGAAAACGTCGAGCGCGGAAATTATTTCCGCTTTGGAAATTTTTTCACTTTTCAAAAGCGATTCCGCATTTTCATAGAATGCGAAACGTTCGCGCTCAAATGCCAGCTCGCATTTTTCCACGAAGATTTTTCGCTCGCTTCCCGAATTGAGATTTTCAGGATTCGCGCTTTTGTAGATTTCAGAAATTTCTTCGAGGAATTTTTTAAGCGGCGCGGAAAGAAGGAAATCTTCCTCGCCTGATTTTTCGAACAAGCCTTTTACGAAAAACATGAATCGCCGCAAATAGCAAAGCGTCACCACGCTCAAACCGTAGCCCGCGAGCGCGTTGTTCGCGTCGTTCCATTCGGGGCGTTGCGTGTTCATCCAAATGCCGCCTGCCGGAACGAAGTTTGCCATTTTTGTCAAAATCAATTGCAAGATTTTTTCCGCCATCGTCACCAAATACGGCTCGCCGTCTTTGCCGAAAAGTTTCGCGTCGCTTCCGAAGCGTTCCACTTCCGCCAAAATTTTTTCGTTCAATTTTGTTTCAAACACAATTGTGTCACGCGGATTTTTTTGGATTTGCGCGTAAGCCTTGATGTGATACGGAACGTTCGCCACGGTGAAAATTGCGGAATTCAAAAATTCTTCCAGCGCGGCAGGATTGATTTTTTCTTCCAATTCGAGAAGTTTGCTCAGATAAATTATTTGGTGATCGTTCCAATATCCGATGTTCGCCCACGGATTGTCCGGCTCAGGGATTTCCCAGTCGATTCCGGCTCGCGTGATTCTGTACGGATTGAAGCCGTCGGAAGTGGTGGCGTTCAAAAATTTTGCAATCATTCCGCTCGTGTACGCAGGATAGCTCATCGCCAGAGCTTCCCAGTTTTGGAAAATGTCGCGCCAATTTCCTTCGTAGTTCAAAATCGGATTTCCGTGCGAATCTTTCAAATTGATTGAAAACTTGTTCCACGGACGGCTCGGGTCGCCATGCCTTCGCGAAAACGAAAGCGGCAAATATTCAAGGTAAAGCCGATAAAGCTGATTGTCGCGCGTGGCTTTTACAATTTTTCCGAGTTCCGCGTAATTTACAGTTTCGCCCAAATTCAAGGCTTTCGCGCAAGCGGCTTTCGCCTTGCTTCGAGTTTCCACAAAACCAATAAAATCATCGGAGCGCACCAAATTGTTTTCCGCAAAAACTCCGCCGCGCATTATGTTGAACATCACGTTCGCCTCGTGATGCATGCACGCAATTTCATCCGCCGTGTTCTGCAAGCCGTCCGCTTCGCCGATATATTTTTCCAGCAATTTTTTTCCTTGCGCGATGTCTTCGAACAAAGATTTTTCCAAAGCGGCGCGGTCGGCGAGTTCTTTTTTGAGAAGCGCGATTCTGGAATTTTCCAAATGCGTGTCGAAAACTTGTTCCCATTTTTCCTGTGCGTCCGCTTTCAGTTCGGCATCAAAACTTATGAAGCACGATGCGCGTTTTCCTTTGAGGACATCTGTTTCTTCGAGTGGAATTTCGTGCGCGAAAAATTCAGGCGTTTGCGGCTCAAGATAAACCGAACTTTTTTTGCTAAACCAGCAAGTGTTCGCCCAAAGTGCCTCGCTCGGTTCGGCGCGGTCAGTCAGGACTGAAGAAAGCGAAAAAAGCGCAAGCCCCGAATCTTTTTCCAAATCGGATTTTTTATAAGCGTCGAGCAAAATCGAGTTCGTCGCCTGCAATTGCATCGTTCCGCATGCAGGCACGATGTTTTGCGCGCCGTCGAGAATCTGAACTTTCGCCGATTTTGTGCCGGCGTTTTTTATGGACGCGATTTTCACCAAACCGTATTTGTCGCTGGAAGTCCATTCCGTGCGCCAAATCAAATCGAGTTCCGTGTTCACTTCTTCAAGGATGATGTGCGAGCCGCTGGAATTTTTGTAGATGTTGCGCTCGACTTTCCATTGCGTGTTCGAATCGAACGGCTGCCACAAAAAAGTTTCGTCCGCGGAAAAAATTTTCACCGCCGAAAAATTTCCGCTGCACGCGCCCATGTCCAAAATTTTGTCCGCCGTCAAATACGGAAAAATCGCATGCTCGGAATTTTTTCGCCCCGCGCTCAAAGCGCCGTTCGACCAAATGAAATTCCAAACGTCGGAGGAACTTGTGATTGTCATGAAAAAAGGCTCGATCGCGTTTGCGTTCGAGATTTTGTACCAAGTTTCGCCGTCAAACTTTACGACTTCACCGAAAGATTTTTGCGGCAAAAGGCTCGTGGCGAATTGAGTTGTGCGCGGATTGGCGTGCATTTTTTTTCTCCTGTCTTATCGCCCGCATAAAAGGCGATTTGAAAATGTGATTTTAAAATGATAGAATGGAATCTCGTTTTTGTCAATTGAAAAACACGCGGTGGGGATTTGGGAGCGTCGTTGAAATTTCAAGCCGTTCTCGCGTGAGGGATGCGGAGGGCGCGTAGCGGTTGCCGCAAGGCAACGGAGCCGCGCAAGACGGCGAACCCCGGAGCAAGCCCGACCGATGCGAAGCAGCGGGCACGCCCTGAAAACCCGCGAATGTCTTGTGGTTTTTGTCTTGTTTTTTTTCGTTGAAGTGTGATATAATATGAAAATCAAATTATTGCGATGCAGAGCGTCGGGGATTAAACCATCCGCATGAAAAAGTATGAATCAAAGCGAATTTGAAAACAAAGATTTCTTGACAACTCAAATCATTACATATCTTGGAAACAAGCGAACTTTGATAAAAAATATTGAAGAAGAAATTTGCGCGATTTCCGAAAGTCTTGGCAAAAGCATAATGGTTTGCGCCGACATTTTCTCGGGCTCGGGAATTGTGGCGCGAATGATGAAAAAATATTCGTCGCGTCTTGTTGTGAACGATTTGGAAAATTATTCCGCCATGATAAATTCTTGCTATTTGTCGAACAAGCGCGACTACCCGAAAAAAAAATGCGAAAAGTTTCGCGCCGAAATAGAGCGGCTTTGCGATGAAAATAAAATCTGCGGAATAATTTCGCAAAATTACGCGCCGAAAAATGACGACGACATTCAAAAGGGCGAGCGAGTTTTTTACACTCGCGAAAACGCGCTTTTGATTGACACCTACAGAAATTTGATTGACGATGTTGTAAGAGAAGAAAATTTGAAAAAATTTTTTCTTGCGCCACTCATAACGGAAGCTTCAGTTCATGTGAACACTAGCGGAGTTTTCAAAGGGTTTTACAAAGACAAGAATACGGGAATAGGATGTTTCGGCGCGGCGGGAAAAAACGCTCTCACTCGCATTTTCGGCAAAATTAAACTTGAAGAGCCGGTTTTCAGCAATTTTGATTCGGACTTGGAAATGCATCGGAAAGACGCCGTGGAACTTTCTAGAGAATTGAAAAGCCTCGACGTGGCTTATCTTGATCCGCCGTACAATCAGCATCCTTATGGCTCGAATTATTTTATGCTAAATCTGATTTTGAAGAACAAGCTTGATACGACAATCAGCAAGGTGAGCGGAATCACGCAAGATTGGAATCGTTCTGCGTTCAACAAGCCTCGTTTCGCTTTGAAATCAATGGAAGAAATAATTTCAAATTTGGACGCAAAGTTCATCATCGTTTCGTACAATTCCGAAGGATTCATTTCTTTCGCGGAAATGTCGGAAATGCTTTCAAAATATGGCAAGTTGAAAACAGTGGAGATTGCGTATAATGCTTTCAGGGGAAGCCGAAATTTGCGAAGCCGGAACATTCATGTTTGCGAATATTTGTTTGTGCTGAAAAAATGTTGTTGATATACTGTGAGGAGTGGGTCGATATACACTGGGGAGCAAGTCGATATACTGTGAGGAGCGAAACGATATACTGTGAGCACCGAATCAATATACTGTGAGGAGCAAGTCAATTTCCTGTGAGTAACAAGCCTTTTCCATCCGAAAGCAAAACTCGAGTCGAATCTGCTTTGAACGATGTCTTTGAGGGGAAAACAAACGTGGAGAGATAATCCCTAGTGCGCGCATTTTTCGAACGCAGGACGCAGGCGCTTCTTGGGAAGAATTGGGAGAAATCAAACCCAACCTTTACGACTGTTTTTTCGTGAGGGCATACGGTGTTGTGGAAACGACTTTGTTCAGTTCCGACAGTGTGCAATTCATATTTGCCACAAAGGATGGCGGCGAGACATTGATTGCGTGGGATAAATGAAAAGCGACTTTTACAATGCTTGAAATACTTTTTGTTTTCCGTTAGAATATTTTTATGGCAAAGACAATTGACGAAAAAAAAATCATTTACACGATGAGCGACGTGAGCCGCTCTTATGGAACTAAAACGGTTTTAAAGAACATCAGCATTTCATATTATTACGGCGCGAAAATCGGCGTGATTGGCGCGAATGGTTCGGGCAAGTCGAGCCTTTTCAAAATCCTTGCCGGCGTGGACAAAGATTTTACGGGCGAAACAATTCTTTCTCCCGGATATTCAATCGGATATCTTGAACAGGAGCCTGAACTCGAAGCGGGAAAAACCGTCAAGGAAGTCGTGATGGAAGGCGTGAAGCCGATTACGGATTTGCTCGAAGAATTCGACAAAGTGAACGAAGCGTTCGGCGATCCTGACGCGGACTTCGACAAGCTCGCCGTTCGCCAGGCGGAAATTCAGGAAAAACTCGACGCTTTCGACGCGTGGAATTTGGACGCGAATTTGGAACTCGCGATGGAAGCCTTGCGATGTCCGCCGGCCGAACAAATCGTAGACGTGCTTTCGGGCGGAGAACGCCGCCGCGTCGCGCTGTGCCGCCTGCTTTTGCAAAAACCCGACATCCTTTTGTTGGACGAGCCGACGAACCATCTTGACGCGGAAACTGTCGCGTGGCTGGAAAACCATCTTCACGATTATCCCGGAACTGTCATTGCGATTACGCACGACAGATATTTTTTGGACGACGTGGCGGGCTGGATTTTGGAACTCGATCGCGGCGAAGGCTATCCGTTCAAAGGAAATTATTCTTCGTGGCTCGAACAAAAAGAGGCGCGGCTCGCGCTTGAGGAAAAGGGCGAAAGCCAGCGTCGCAAGGAAATGCAGCGCGAATTGGAATGGATTCACATGGGCGTGAAAGGTCGCCAGGCAAAGCACAAGGAACACATCACGCGCTACGAACAGCTTCTTTCTCAAGGCGGAAAGACGAAATTGAAGGACACGCAAATTTCCATTCCGGCTGGACCGCGTTTGGGCGGACAGGTAATTGACGCGGAAAACCTGACTAAATCTTTCGGCGAAAAATTGCTTTTTGAAAATCTTAGTTTTCACATTCCTGCGGGCGCAGTCGTTGGAATCGTCGGACCGAACGGCGCGGGAAAAACCACGCTTTTCAAGATGATCGCGGGCGCGGAAAATCCGGATTCCGGTTCGATAAAAGTGGGCGACACGGTGAAATTGGTTTACGTTGACCAACTGCGCTCAAAGCTCGACGAAAACAAAACCGTCTACGAAACTTTGACCGACGGCTTGGACTTGGTGAAGTTGGGCGCGGTGGACGAAAAGGGCCGCGCTTTGGAAGGCGGCATTCGCGAAGTGAACGGGCACGCGTATTGTTCGTGGTTCAATTTTAACGGCGCGGAGCAAAACAAAAAAGTTTCGGTGCTTTCGGGCGGAGAAAAAAATCGCTTGAACTTGGGAATGATGTTGAAGGAAAGTGGGAACGTTTTGCTGCTCGACGAGCCGACGAACGATTTGGACGTTCAGACCGTGCGCGCGCTGGAAGAGGCTTTGGAAGATTTTGCCGGCTGCGCGCTCGTCGTGAGCCACGACCGTTGGTTTTTGGACAGAATCTGCACGCACATTCTCGCGTTCGAAAACAACAGCACGGTGCGCTATTTCGAAGGTAACTGGAGCGAATACGCCGACTGGAAGAAAAAAGAATTCGGCGAAGACGCAGGCGTTCCCAAGCGCACGGTGTACAGGAAAATCAGCCGCTGATTTTTGCGATGCGCGGGCGTGGGAAGAACTCAAAAATAATAATTTGTCTATCAGAAAAATGAACGAAGCGTTGATTATTATAGATGTGCAGAATGATTATTTTCCCGGCGGGGCATGCGAACTTTATCATGCGTATGAAGCGGAAAAGAAAATTCAATCGTTGATAAAAGAAAGCCGCGTGCAAAATCGACCTGTTGTTTACGTCCAGCATATCAATCCGCCGAATGAAACTTTTTTTCTTGAAGGCACTTATGGCTGCGAAATTTCAGAGCGCATTAAACCTTTGCCCGGTGAGAAAGTGATTGTCAAATATTATCCGAACAGTTTTCATAAAACTGAATTGGATTCTTACTTGAAAGAAAACGGAATCACGAAGCTGATTGTGTGCGGAATGATGACGCATATGTGCGTTGACACGACGGTGCGCGCGGCCATGGATTATGGATACGAAGTCGAACTTGTGGCCGATGGATGCGCGACAATGGATTTGGAAATATCGGGAGAAATCGTGCCGGCGAAAATTGTCCAAAAAACTTTCCTCGCATCTTTGAAAGATGTTTTTGCAAAAATTGTATAATTGCGCATTGGAGAACGGAAATGATAATCGAAACGCCCCGCTTGATTTTGAGGGAATACACGCTTGATGATTTTGCCGCATTATATGAAATAATGTCGGACGCTGAAACTATGCGGCATTATCCCAAGCCGTTTGACGAAGAGCGCACTAAAAATTGGATAGAATGGAATCTCAAAAATTATAAGGAATACGGCTTCGGGCTGTGGGCGGTCGTGCTGAAAGAAACGCAGGAATTCATTGGCGACTGCGGACTTACAATGCAAAATATTGACGGAGAGTCTCTTCCCGAAATTGGCTATCATATCCACAAAAAATATTGGAGACGAGGCTTCGGAAGCGAGGTGGCGAAAGCAGTCAGAGACTGGGCATTTGAAAACACAAAATATGATTGTCTTTATTCGTATATGAAATATACGAACGTCGCTTCATATTCCACCGCCGCCGTGAACGGAATGAAAAAGATAAAGGAATATCCCGACGAAAAGAACGGCGTTTCGTATGCCTATGCCATAACGCGCCGTGAATGGGAAGAGCTCAAAAATAATAATTTGGAAATCAGGAAAATGAAAATAGAAGACTACGAAGCGATCTATCAACTTTGGCTTTCGTGCAAGGGAATGGGACTGAACTCCGTGGACGACTCGCGCGGCGGCATCGAAAAATTTCTGCGCCGCAATCCCGACACTTGCTTTGTCGCAGAAAAGGACGGCGAAATCGTCGGCGTGATAATGGCGGGCAACGACGGCCGCCGAGGATACATTTATCACACGGCGGTAAGCCCCGGCCAAAGGCGGCAGGGAATCGCTTCCAAGCTTGTTGGCGCGGCGATGACCGCATTTGAAAACATCGACATCACAAAAGTCGCGCTTGTGGTCTTTGGGCGAAATGCGGACGGCAACGCTTTTTGGGAAAAATTCGGATTCACCGTTCGCGAGGATTTGGTTTACAGAAACAAGTCCATCGCCGAAATGGTGCGGCTCGATACTTGATGTCAAAAGTTGTTCGCGCAACAAGTTAAACGAAGTGACGCGAAGTTTCCAGCGAACTTTTTTCATTGGTGAAAAATATGGATGTTTAAAGTTTGCGTCAAAAATGCTACACAAGCCTTCGGCTTGTTACTGAGTTTTTCACTTATTTTTTTCTTGTGAAAAACTCGTGCCGCAAACTTTAACTTCGAGTTTCTTTCAGAAACTCGTGCATTCATTGTCATTTCTCACTTCGTTGCGAAATGACTCTTTCACCAATTCAAAAGTTAAAACTTTTTCATTGGTGAAAGATATGGATTTAATTTTACATTCGAATGAAATCGCAGAATATGTAAAGCGTGACGACGTGATGGATTTTGAAAATGAAGCCGTCGCGGAACTTGCCGATGCATTGTTCAAAAATGCAAATGGCGAACTTGATTTCATCAAGGCGGCTTACGAATTCGTCAGGGACAAAATCTCGCATTCGGCGGACATACATGAAGACGCGATTACTTGCGCCGCTTCGGAAGTGCTGAAAGCCGGACACGGAATCTGCTTTGCGAAGTCGCATTTGCTTGCCGCCCTGTTGCGTTGCAAATCTGTTCCGGCAGGCTTTTGCTATCAAAAGTTGATTTTAGACGACGAGGCCGCGCCGATTCTGATTTATCACGGACTAAACGGCGTGTATGTCAAAGACTGCAAGAAATGGATACGGCTCGACGCGAGAGGAAACAAGCCCGGCGTGAACGCGCAGTTTTCACTGGAAGCGGAACGGCTCGCGTTTGCGGTGCGCCCTGAAATGGGAGAAGAAGACAATTTGATTATTTATCCCGACCCCGATATGAAAGTATTGGAAAGGTTGAGAGGAAGCAAGACGCGGACGGAACTTTGGAATAATCTTCCTACCGAACTTGGATATGCAAGGCGGACTTAATTTTTATAATGGATAATTAAAACTGGCGACTGAATAAGTGTCGTCAATTTTAATGCCGAGTTTTAAAATCTTCGGACTTTAATTTTCAAGGAATGAAAATGAAATTGTATTCAAAAGAAGAGGCAAGGCGAATGCTGTGCCGCTATCACAATTTGGACGGCGCGGAAAAATTGCGTGGCAAAGAAGGCGCGGAGAAAATGATGCGGCGAATACACAGTGTTCAATACGACCCTTTGAATGTGGTGGCGCGGAATGCCGATTTGGTATTGCAGGCGCGAGTGGAAGATTACAAGGAATCGTTCCTTTGCGATTTGCTGTACGGCGAGCATAAATTGGTTGACGGATTCGACAAAGAAATGTGCGTCTACGAATCCAAAGATTTCGCGCGCTTTCGGCATGTTCGCGGCGAGCATGAAAAGCATGTCGTTTCTATGCTTCAATATCGCAACCAGTTGGGCGCGTTGGACATTTTGGATGACGTGCGGGATTTCGTGGAAAAGCATGGAAGGACAGGAACAAAAGACATTTCAATCGGCGAGGCGCGGGAAAGCCGTTGGGGACACAAGAAATTGTCAAGTGCCGCGTTGGACTATTTGTTCAACAGTGGCGAACTCTGCGTCGCCGCAAAACGGGGCACGCAAAAATATTTCGATTTGACCGAGCGAGTTCTTGAAAGCAAAGATTTGCGATGCGACGAGAATTTGACGATAGAAGAATTTTTGGAATGGTACGTGGAAAGAAGAATTCAAAGCGTCGGATTTCTGTGGAACAAATCGGGCGGCGCATGGCAGGGGCATTTTTTGAGCGAAAACGAGATTCGGAATTCCACGCTTCAAACATTGCTCGAAAAAAATAAAATCGATGAAATGCAAATCGAAGGAATAAAAGAATCTTTTTACGTTTCAAAGAATTTTCAAAAATACATGAAATGTCAGGCTTCAGAAATTTATGCCAGATTTCTTGCGCCGCTTGACAATATTTTGTGGGACAGAAAAATGCTTGAAACGCTGTTTGATTTTGCATACCGGTGGGAAGTATACACGCCCGCCGCCAAAAGAAAGTTCGGCTATTATGTGTTGCCCGTTTTGTGCGATGGACAATTCGTCGCAAGATTCGAGGCGGAGCCGGTTCACGAGGCGGGGGAATTTGTCATCAAGAATTGGTGGTGGGAACAAGGAATCAAAGTGAACGACGAAATGAAGGAATGCATCGCGCAGGAAATGGAACGCTTTGCGAGATTTCTTCAAGTCAATAATTCGGAAAAAAATATTGAAAAGATTTTAACGACGAATTGAATGATTTCATCTCATGCGAACGGCGCGGAGCGGCGTAACGCGCAAGGGATTGTAGCACCGCCGAAGGCGTTCCGAAACGAAGTGTAGGAATGGAGGCGATAGCCGGAAGTGCGGAAAGCCCGGTTTTTTGCGCAAGCAAAAAATGCGCCCAAAGAATATTATAAGGAATGGAAACGAAGGAGCAATTAAAATGAACATACGAAAAGCGGACGTTCATGACATTTCGCGGATTGCCGAGATTTTGGTTTTTGTAAAACGGATGAATTATCGTGGCATTTTTCATAATGATGATTTTTCTTTTAATGAATTGCAGGTGTTGCCTGTCGCGGAAGAATATGCGAAAGCCGACGCGCTCGATCATATTTGGGTTTATGACGACGGGATCGTGAAAGGAATGATTCGCATTGACAAATCGGAAATAAAGGAATTGTATGTCGACTGCTTTTTTCAAGGTCAAGGCATAGGAGCGGAATTGATTGAATTTGCCAAAGGCAAGCATCACGCAAAATTTTTGTGGGTGCTCGAAAAAAATGATGGCGCGATTCGCTTTTATGAGCGGCATGGTTTTCACAAAACTGATGCAAAGGAATTTGAAGCGGGCACAACGGAAAATGTTGTTTTGCTGGAGTGTTGAGAATTTGGGCTGGATGGATGATTGAGTTGGGGAGAATTTTTCATGGGAGGGGATATTGCGTCTTTCTAAAAAAATCAATTTTAAAAACTTATTGAATTTTTTGTTAAAATTTTATAATATTATTGTTATGGGAGCAAAGACAACAAAATTCCAAGGAAATGAAGACTTAATTGTGTGGGAAGAGCGTTTTGCGATTGGAATTCCGATTGTCGATAGCGAACACAAGCGACTTGTAGAAATGTGCAATGAACTTTACAAAGCGATTGTGTCGGGAAAGGCAGATGAAAGAAAAACTTTTGTTTTCAATACGCTCAAAGAATGCGTGGATTATGTCAAAACTCATTTTGCCCATGAAGAAAAGTTGATGCAAGTTTGCGGCTACAAAGATTTTGACATGCACAAAAAAGAGCATGTTGAATTCACGAAAAAGGTTTTGGAAAAATGCCGCAATTTTGAAAAAGAAAATTATTATTCATCAATGCAATTCGTGAAATTTTTGTATGGTTGGATTCTTTCGCACATCGCGCACACGGACAGACTTTTCGTTGACGATTTGAAAGTGTACTTGAAAAATAAAAAATAGATTTTCAGGAAAATCCGCGCTTTCCAAGAATTCTGCTCGGAAACAATTCTTTGTTTTTTCAGATATTTCATTTTGAAAAAACTCGGCGTTAAAATCAGCAGCAGCATCTCGACGCTGATTTTAAATGTTCCTTATTTTTCAACTCCGTTTTGACTATTGATTTTCACATTGATTTTTTTTGTTGAAATTTTCTGAAAGAATGCTATAATTGAAAATATGAAATTGAAGACAATAGACTTGTCGGAAGATGCGAACCTGATTGTTTGGAAACCTAGTTTTGCGATAGGAATTTCGGTTATTGACGACGAGCACAAGCGGCTTGTGGAATTGTGCAACGAGCTTTACAAATCGATTATGTCGAACAAAAATTCCAAACGCAAGGATGCCGTTCGCTTCGCACTCAAAGAATGCGCGGATTATGTTTTGACGCATTTTTCCAACGAAGAAAAATTGATGCAAGTTTGCGGCTACAAAGATTTTGAGACGCACAAAAGGACGCACGCGGAATTCGTGAAAAAGGTTTTGGAAAAAAGCCACAACTTTGAAAACGAAACTTTTTCTTCGTCGCTTGAATTCGCGAAATTTTTGTACGACTGGATTCTTTCGCACATCGCGCACACGGACACGCTTTACGTCGGAGATTTGAAAGCGTATTTGGGCAAAAAATAAAATGGAAAATGATGACGCGCTGAAAAAAGTTTTGTGCGCATTTGAAAAATTCTACACGGTGAAAACTTGCGGCATCGACGCGCCATTTTGCGCGCTTGCGGAATTCCACGCGCACGGCGAGCAATTTTTTTTGACGAAGGCGGCGAAGGTCGCGGACATCGACACGAACGAATATGTTTTTTTCGCGCGGGAAAAATTTCTTGGCGCGGCGCGGCTTTCGGATTTGGCGGAGGAGGCGTGGAAGCGCGGCTTGAGTTTTGTGAAGCCGTATTTTGGGCACAAAAATTCGGATGTCTCGCTCGTGATTCTTGCCGGCGAGTCCGATGCCGACGCGAAAAATTTTGTGAAGAAATTGCGCCGATATAAATCCTACAAATTCGGGATTTATGGCTGGAGCGCGTTCAACGTTTCGTTTTGCGATTTTTCTTCGCGAAAAGTTTTTTCGAATTCGCGCGGCGAAAATTTGAAGAAAAATTTGCAAAAAATTTTGTTTTAAGGAGCGAATTTTCAGCGAAGCGATTTTCCGAGTTCGTAAGCCTTTTGCGGTAACTTGCTTTCGCGAGTTTTGCTTTGGCGATTTTTTCGGCGCGAACGGAAAATTGATTTTTGATTCGCAATTGAAAATGTTTTTAATCTACGAATTTGCAAGGCAACGTCGTTGCCGAAATTCGCGAAAAAAAATTGCGTTTTTCAAAGCGCAAAAAAGAGGTTTGTATGACACCTTTATTGATTGTCATCGCGGCGATTGTCGTGTTGTTTTGCGGCTACGTTTTTTACGGTTCGTGGCTCGCCAAACAATGGGGAATCGATCCCACGAAAAAAACGCCCGCCGAGGAAATGGGCGACGGCGTGGACTACGTTGCGGCGAAACCCGCCGTTTTGATGGGACACCATTTTTCTTCGATTGCGGGCGCGGGTCCGATCAATGGCCCGATTCAGGCGGCCGTGTTCGGCTGGGTTCCAGTTTTCCTTTGGTGCTTGCTGGGCGGAATCTTTTTCGGCGGCTTGCAGGATTTCGGCTCGCTGTTCGCTTCGGTGCGGCACGAAGGAAAATCGGTCGGCGAAATCATCAAGGATTCGATGGGAAATCGTTCCAAAAAATTGTTCATAATTTTTACGCTTTTGGTTTTGATTTTGGTCATCGCGAGTTTCGTGAACGTCGTCGCCGCGACTTTCTTCACGCCGGCGGACGCGCATCAATTTGGAATCGTCACGAATCCGACTGGCAATCAGACCACGGCGATGGTTTCGGTTTTGTTCATCGTACTGGCGATTGTCTATGGAATTCTTACGAATCGATTCGGAATGAAAACTCTTCCCGCCACAATTCTCGGAATTTGCGGAATCGTGATTTCGATTGCGATCGGATTGAATTTCGGACTTGCGCTCGGACGCACGGCATGGATTGTTTTGATTGGCATTTACATTACGGTCGCTTCGCTCGTGCCGGTTTGGATTTTGCTTCAGCCGCGCGACTATCTTTCTTCGTTCCTTTTGTATTTCATGATGCTTTTGGCTTTGGTGGGAATCGTGCTTTCCGCGATTACGGGAAACGCGCATTTTGCTTTGCCCGCGTTCACGGGATGGACGACAAAAATCGGAACGCTTTTTCCGGCGCTTTTCATCACGGTGGCTTGCGGCGCGTGCTCGGGCTTCCATTCGCTGATCGCTTCGGGAACGACGTCGAAGCAATTGGACAGCGAGAAAAATGCCAAGGCGATTGGCTATGGCTCGATGCTGATTGAATCTTTGCTCGGCGTGATTTCGCTGATTGCCGTTGGCGTCGTTTCAAATGAATTCATCAAGGACGGCGGATTTACCGGCGCGCCTCCGGTGGCGTTCGCCCGCGGCATTTCAAGGCTCTTCGGATTTTCGGACAACACGAACGCGATTTATGCGCTGCTCACGCTTTCGGTTTCCGTGTTCGCGCTCACTTCGCTCGACACGGGAACTCGCTTGAGCCGATTTATGTTCACGGAACTTTTCCTGAAAGAAGACGAAAAAAATTGGCAGGCGGCGAAAAGTCCCGTTCGCAAGGCTTTGGCTTTTCCTTTGACCGGAACGATAATCATGGTCGTGATCGGCTGCGTTTTCGGCGGACTGAGCTTGAGCCAAATTTGGGGATTGTTCGGCGCGGCAAACCAGCTTCTCGCGGGACTCGCGCTGATGGCCGTGGCGGCGTGGCTGATGAATGTCGGCAAGAACAACAAGATGTTCGCGATTCCCACGGCGTTCATGCTTTGCGCGACAATCACGCAGCTCGTGCTCACCGTGCGAAACAAAATCGCGGCGATGGCCGCTGGCGCACAAGGCGCGTTCCATTGGGGCAATTGGTTCCAACTGATTTTCGCGTCGGCGATGGCGGTTCTCGCGATCGTTTTGATTGTGGAAGGACTGCGCACTTTTATGAAGCATAAAAAATAAGGAAAAAGCGCACGTCTAAAGACGTGCGCTTTTTTTCAGGCTTGGATAGTTGATGAAGAAACGCATCGTGTATCCAGACGGCTGTGCCGCGCAAAAAGGTGTAGAATTAATTGTGCATGTCATTGAATAGGAGGTAATGCATGGATTTTAAATTTGATGAAATAAATGCTTACTACAAAAAAGTGAGCGCATTTCTCTCACGATTGCATTTTAAATTTGATCAAATAAATGCTTACTACAAAAAAAATGAAAAACTAATCCTAATACCGACAGGAGAATTAAAACAATTTCCTACAAATATCGATATAGAGCCTGCTATTGTTATTGATTTACCAATAACTCAAGAAAATTTAAAACATGAAATAGAAAAATGTTTTAAATTATGTTGGTCAACTTCTGTGGAAAAATTGACAAAAGGACCAAGTGTCATAGAAAAAGTGTTAGGATATAAATCTTATAAAAAGGTTGTAGAAAATTATGATGAATTCACATTGACTTATCACAAAGTTGAAAAAAATTATTCAATTCTTAAGTCAATAAAATCTAAAAACTTTAGATTTTATGAAGGAATTGAATTTCAATATACTTGGAATGAAATTGACTATGATTTTATCCTTCGCTTGATTCAGGAGTGAGAATGATGGTATAAAAGAAGTCGTATAGTTCTTGCAAACAAATCTGTGATCTTGTTCGTGTATGAAGCCATTTTTCAGACAGAATCATCTACAACCATTATATTGGAGATTAAGAGTCGGTACTAATTATGGGTGGAATGCAAAATGATAAATAAAAAAAGGATAGAAAGTATAGCATCATGGATAATTTTGATTATAATTATTGTGTTAATAGCAGATTTATTTTTAAGATTTTTATATGTAAAAAAAGAGTATGAATTCAGTTATTTATTAGACAGGGAGACTGGTGGTTTTACTGAAGATTCATTAAGTAATATTTCTGAAAATAATAATTCTGAAATTTTATTGAGCATTTCCCGGCCACCAATCAATTCTAAAAAAAATTGGATTAGTTTCATTGTATTCAGCACCATCCCTTTCTCTACTTTTAAATTGAATAATCTTGAGTTGATTTATGATAATAAAGCGACTGATCTTACACAAAATCTAGAACTTGACTGGAAGCCTAGTGCTGTCCAATATAAATTTAATAAAAATAGTATAGATGGATATGAATTAAGATTTTATGGGAATTATGAAAAAAATTATAAAACTAATTTTTATAAAATTTTTAAAAAAGGAAATTTCAATTTTGAAGAGAATTTAATGTTCAATTAATTGTAAACTATTCTCTTGATTCAAAAAAGTATTCTAAAAAATTGAATTATGTTGTTAAGTGTGTTAAAGCTCCTCAATATCCACCAAACTGGTATATGGCACTTTTTCCATATGCATATTAAAATTGCTGAGAGTGCATAATAGCACTCTCATTGTCCTTTAAAAATCAATAAAACCTTAAAACTTAAGATGGTAATCCTATAATAGCAAAAAATATGCTCAAAATGGGAATTGTTGTTGCGCTTGCGTAAACGGCTTTCAAAAAAATTGCATTTGTAAAGCGACGGCTCGCGTTTACTTTCGCTTTTCAAAAGTGAACGCGCTGAGAAATTGCTTGGCGCGTTCGGTTTTCGGCGAAGTGAAAAATTGTTCCGGCGAAGATTCTTCGGCAATAACGCCGTCATCGATGAAAATAATTCGGTCGGCCACTGCGCGCGCGAAATCCATTTGATGCGTCACAATCAGCATCGTTCGCTTTTCCTTTGCGAGATTCATTATCACGTCCAAAACTTCGCGAACCATTTCTGGATCGAGCGCCGCCGTCACTTCGTCGAAAAGTAGAACTTCGGGATTCATGCAAAGCGCGCGGACGATGGCGACTCGCTGTTTTTGTCCGCCTGAAAGTTGGCGCGGATAAAAATTTTTTTTGTCGAGAAGTCCGACGCGCGAAAGCAGTTGTTCCGCCTGCCGCGCGACTTCCGCCTTGTCGCGCTTTTGCGCTTTGACCGGGCCGAGCAAAATATTTTTCAGGACCGTCATGTTCGGAAACAAATCGTAGCTTTGAAAAACCATTCCGACTTTTTGGCGAATCAAATGCATGTCCTTTTTCCTGTTGCTGATGACTTCGCCGTCAAGAACAATTTCGCCGTCCTGAATTTTTTCAAGCCCGTTTATGCAGCGGAGCAGCGTGCTTTTTCCGCAGCCCGAAGGTCCGAGAATGACGACGGTTTCTCCGCGCTCAACGTCAAGCGAAATGCCTTTTAAAATTCCGCCCGCTTCCTTGAATTCTTTTTTTACGTTTTTGATTTCCAGCAATGCCATTTAAGATTTCCTCTGACGTTTTTCGATTTTTCCTGCGATGAATGAAAGCGGCCAGCACACGATGAAGTACATGAAAAAAATTGTGCCGTACACCGCGATTGCCGCAGTGGGAACAGTAAGCCTGTTCGACTCGATGATTTGTTGCCCGATTTTTACAACTTCGATCACGCCGACAAACACGATGAGCGACGTCGTTTTTATCATTCGCGTAATCAAATTCATGCTGAGCGGAACGAGCTGCCTGATTGTCTGTGGAATGATTATGCAGCGGAAAATTTGACTTTCCGTCAATCCGATCGCGCGTCCGCTTTCATATTGATGTCGCGGAATCGACTGCAACGCGCCGCGAACCAAATCTCCCATTTCCGCAGTTCCCCAAAGTGTGAAGACGAGTACTGAAGCCGCCTCTCCCGAAATGGAAATTCCGAACGCGTGAGTCAGCCCGAAGTACGCGAGAAAAAGCAAAACCATTTGCGGCATGATTCGCATGAATTCGACGTAGGCTCTGCACAAAAGTTTGAGCGGCTTGCTGTGCGTCGTCATCAGGATGCCGAACAAAAATCCGAAGAACATCGAAAGCGCGACCGAAATTGCCGCAATCTTGACCGTCACTCCGAGTCCGCCCAAAAGCCTTACGAAATTTTTTCCTTTGAAAAGAACGCCGAACGACTGCGAAACTGCGTCAAGAAATTCCAAATTGTCCATAGCGCAGCCTCCGTTCAAAAAAATATCCGAGCAATGAAATCGGCAGAAGAATCACGAAATATGAAATCACGAGAAGCAGCAGCGTTTCCTGCGTCTTGTAATAAAGCCCGATCAAATCTTTCGCGACGTACATCAAATCGGCGAGCGCGACCGCGCTGAACACCGAAGTTTCCTTCAGCATAAAAATGCAGTTCGCGCAAAGTCCGGGAATCGAAACGGAAAGCGCCTGCGGAAAAACAATGTAGCGCACGAGCTGCGTTCGGTTCAGGCCGACGCACATTCCGCTTTCAATCTGAATTTTGCCGACCGTTTCCAGCGCGCTTCGGAACGTTTCCGCCATGTAGCTTCCTCCGAGAAAAGTCAGCCCGATGATTCCGCATTGCTGCGACGAAAGTTTTATTCCCATGCGAGGAAGCGCGAAGTACAAAAAGAACAAGTCAATCAAAAGCGGCGTGTTCCGGGAAAGCTCCGTGTACACGCTGACGATGACGCGGAGAAAAGGAACTTTCCAATAGCGGACGACGGCGCACACAATTCCCACGGCGACGGAAAGCACGATTCCGATGCATCCGATTTTGACCGTGAGAATGGCGGCTTCCGCGAACATTGGTATGACTTGCTGTATAAATTCGATGTCCATTTTTCTAAAAAAGGCGGCCTTGAAGTGATTCAAAACCGCCTGCACTTTTTTTATTGTAGCAGATTATTTGTTTTTGTGGAATACCTCGCGGAAATTTTGCCAGCGTCGCAGCAAGTTGCAACGCAAGCGAAAATTAAATCTTTCCGCCTTCCACCACGAGCGCGTCCGCGTCGGAATCTTTTCCATACACGCTGCGCAACGTGGCTTCGTAGTCGGCATGGAAAAAGTTTTCTTTTCCAAGCGACTTGATTTCATTGTTGAGCCAGCCGAGCAAATCGGAATTTCCTTTCGAAACTGCGGGCGCAATTGCGTCAAGGCTTCCGAGCGAATCCGCGCCCACGGCGAAGCCTTTGTTTTCGATTGCCCATGCGAGCACTTCCGTGTTGTCCGTGGAAAGCGCGTCTCCTCGTCCGTCACGCAAAGCGTCATACGCTTCGGAATACAAGTCGAATTTCAGCAATTTGACTTCAGGATAATTCTTTGTGAAAAATGTTTCGGCGGTCGTGCCCTTCGCAATGATGAGCGTCTTTCCGTTGAGCTGCTCAGGCTTCGTAATCAGCGCGCGTTCTGGCGAAACGATGCCGAGCGCGACTTTCATGTACGGAAGCGCGAAGTCAACTTTTTCAGCGCGTTCTGGCGTGACCGTGAAGTTCGCGAGAACGATGTCAACTTTTCCAGTCGCAAGAACTTCCACGCGGCTCGCGGCTTCCACGGGAACGTATTTTACTTTCACGCCGAGATCCTTCGCGATTCGGTTTCCGAAGTAAACGTCGTAGCCTTGATATTCGCCGTTTTCGTCAACATAGCCGAAAGGCTTTTTGTCGCTGAACACCGCGATTTTTACAGTTCCGCTTTTCTTGATCTGTTCGACAGTGCGAAACTTTGGCTTTGCGATTGCGGGCGAGATCGAAGCGATTGCGATTGCCGCCGCGATGACCATCTTTGAAATTCTTTTCATTTTAATTAAACTCCTTGTTTCTTTTAGAAACTGCTTTTGAAAAAATTGGCATTTTGAGCCATTTTATTTTACAGCATCAAACGCCTGACTCAAGTCGGCGATGATGTCATCGATGTGTTCCGTTCCGATTGAAAGCCTGATCGTGTTGTCAAAGATTCCTTGATCTTTGAGTTCTTCGGCGTTCAGTTCGGAATGCGTCGTTGTTGCCGGATGAATGACGAGCGACTTCACGTCTGCGACATTCGCAAGCAAACTGAAAATGTGCAGATTGTCGATGAAAGTCCACGCTTCTTTTTGTCCTCCTTTAATTTGGAAAGTGAAAATGCTCGCGCCGCCGTTCGGAAAATATTTTTGATACAGCGCGTGATCGGGATGTTCGGGTAAGGAAGGATGATTGACCTTTTCAACCTTCGGATGCTTTGAAAGGAAGTCAATGACTTTCTTTGTGTTTTCTGCGTGGCGTTCAAGACGAAGCGAAAGCGTTTCCGCTCCCTGCAAAAGCAAAAACGCGTTGAACGGCGAAAGCGTCGCGCCTTCGTCGCGGAGCAAAATTGCGCGGATGTAAGTGACGAACGCCGCCGGTCCCGCCGCGTCCGCAAATGAAACGCCGTGATAACTTTCGTTCGGACCTGAAATCAGCGGAAACTTGCCGGATTTTTTCCAGTCGAATTTTCCAGAATCAACGATGATTCCGCCGAGCGTTGTTCCGTGGCCGCCGATGAATTTTGTCGCAGAATGCACTACGATGTCCGCGCCGTGTTCAATCGGTCGCACGAAAAACGGCGTGCCGAATGTGTTGTCGATTGCAAGCGGAATTCCATGCTTGTGCGCAATTTCCGCAACTGCGTCAATGTCGGGAATGTCGCTGTTCGGATTTCCGAGCGTTTCGATGAAAACTGCTTTTGTGTTCGGCTTTATTGCGCCTTCCACTTCCGCCAAATTGTGCACGTCAACAAATGTCGTTTCGATTCCGAAATGCTTGAGCGTGTGCTTCAAAAGATTGTAGCTGCCGCCGTAAATTGTTTTCTGTGCGACAATGTGATCCCCCGCCTGCGCCAGTGCTTGAATCGTGTACGTGATTGCCGCCGCTCCCGAAGCCAGCGCGAGCGCGGCGCTTCCGCCTTCAAGTGCCGCAATACGTTTTTCGAGCACGTCCTGCGTTGAGTTCGTGAGCCGGCCGTAGATGTTTCCCGCGTCCGCAAGCCCGAATCTGTCCGCCGCATGTTTTGCATTGTGGAACACATACGAAGTAGTTTGATAAATTGGAACTGCGCGCGCGTCGCTTGCAGGATCTGCCTGTTCCTGCCCGACATGAAGTTGAAGCGTTTCAAAATGAAGTTTTGTATTTGCCATAATTTTTCTCCTTAAAAGTTAAAAATCTAAATGCGGATTTGCAATTCGCCCGCATTCACGAAAACGGATTCGCAACTTATTTATATATAGAACAAGTGCAACAAAAGCGCATGACTCCATATCTGAAATTTTCACGGACAAGTTTTTCAAAGTATGCCGTTGAATCCATATTTGCCTCCTAAAATCAGAAATGGTCAGGCTTTTGCCCAACGATGAAATTATGCCAAACAAAACCCATTTTGTCAATAGGTTTTATAGTTTTTATTTAATTTTTTTTGAAAAAATGCGGCGCTGAAAGCGGACGGTTTTGCCAATAAAATCAAAACTTGAAAAAATACTTGCAAGAGAAAAGATTTTGTTGTATAATATTCAAAATTCTATCAGTATAAAAATTCCCCTTAAAATAAGCATAGGGGTGTTTTAAAAGGAGTTTCCAATTATGGCAGAAAAAAATAAGGGGAGGCGCAGTTCCGTAGTGCGTTTCTTTATAGTCGGTGTGGCTGTGGCCATGTTGGCTTTTTCAGTCATGTTGCTGATCGGTCTTAGAATTGCCGTCAATCAAGGTCTGTTCGCGATGTCGCGCAACACTGTGCAGAAATCGGGCGAAGTTACAATCAGGGAAATCAATAATGTGCACAATGCTCTTAAGCTTTGCAATGAATATCTTGTGGACAATGTTCAGGTTTATATGCGCGACCGTCCCGACACTTGGGCGGCAGATTTGACTGACGAGGCGAAAAAATATTTTGGCGCGGATATGGCAGTCATCGTCAATGCTGAAGGCGTGCAGGTTTCTCCTGAACGCAATGGCAAAGTCTATCGGCCGGACATTATGCGGGATGCTTTGTCTGGCAAATCCGTAGACGAGCTTGTCACGCTCAACGACGACATTCACTGTGTTTACGGTTCGCCGATTATAATTGACGGACGCGTTCGTGGCGCGGTAATTGTTCGCAAAATCGCTACCACCGATGAACTTGTGAAAGAAATCAAAGAAGACACTGGATATGATGTGACGGTTTACTCTAACGGCTCGTTGCGCGCTCACACCAGCGTTCAGGGATTGCAAGGCACTCATTTGGATGATCAGAAAATTGTGGATTTGGTTATGGGCGGTGGCGAAATCATCACCAACAGCATCATCAACAACGAAGAGTGGATTTCTTACTATTATCCTCTTAAAGATCGAAAAGGTCAAGTCCTCACGATGCTTTTCATGGGAACTCCATATTCCGACATTCGAGCGACGGCTAAAAGGATTTTCTTTACGGTTATGATAATCTGTATTATCATGAGCGTGATTTTGTTGGTGTCTACTTTGGGACTGTTCCTTAAAAGAATCGGAAATCCGCTTAAGGTTGTTGGCGATGCGATCGAGCATTTGGGTTCCGGCGACGCGGATCTCACGATGCAGCTTCCAGTTCACGGAAGTGACGAATTTGCGGAAATTTGTGCCAATGTCAATTCGTTTATTTCGATGCTTCATACAATTATCAGCGAACTTACCGAAGTTCAGGATTCTATCTTGCATCTTGCGGGTGAACTCGGTTCAAGCTCGCAGCAATCCGCTTCCGCCACCGCCGAGATTTTGGCAAACGTGGAAAGCATTCAGCGTCAGTCCAAGACTCAGACGGAAGCCGTTACGCGCACTGGCGAATTCTTGAATACGGCAGAACAGAGCACGGGCACACTCAATCAGCTCATCGAAAATCAGTCGGCTGCCACCACCGAATCTTCCGCCGCCATCGAGGAAATGCTCGGCAATATTTCTTCAGTTTCAAATTCCGTGCACAAGATGTTGGACAACTTCCGCGAACTTGAGCAGGTTGTGCGCAGCGGAAACGAAAAACTTTCCAATGTTAGCGGAAAAGTTCAGCAGATTTCCGAAGAGTCCGCGACCCTTATGCAGGCGAACGATATGATTTCTCAAATCGCTTCGCAGACGAACTTGCTTGCCATGAACGCGGCAATCGAAGCGGCTCACGCGGGCGACGCGGGAAAAGGCTTCTCGGTCGTTGCGGACGAAATCCGAAAGTTGGCGGAAAATTCTTCAAGCCAATCAAGCACAATCAGCGCACAGTTGAAAACCATCACGACTTCCATTTCCGACGTTGTAAGTCTTTCGGGCGAAGCGCAGTCGGCGTTCACAAACATTGTCACTCACCTTGGAGTGACCGACGGTCTTCTCAAGGAAATCGACGGCGCGATGAACGAGCAGGAAACGGCTTCTCGCCAAGTGTTCGAAGGTTTGACGGAAACCAAGAATATGGCCATGGAAGTAACGGAAAAATCGCAGGATATGTCCAATGCGATTACAAATGTAAGCAAGGAAATGAGCATCGTTCAGGAAATATCCGACACGATTTCCAACAGTATGGACGAAATGCAGGCTGGCGCACAGCAAATCAGCGAATCCGCGCAGCTTGTTCAGGATCTTGCCACAAAGACGCATGACGATTTGAGAGTAATGGGAACCCAGTTGGGCAAATTCCGCATTAAGTAAAATTGCCGCTTGTAGAAAAAGGCTTGAAAAACTTAAAGTTTTTCAAGCCTTTTTTTTGTTTTCGCAACGAAATGAGAAACGGCAATCAATGAGCGAGTTTCTGAAAGAAACTCGTCGTTCAAAGTTAGCGGCGACATTTTAGACGCTCACTTTGAACTTTCGCAGGAACTCCTTGCGCTCGGCTGGAATTGCGCGGCTTTCGATGGCTTTTTGGATCGCCTTGTTGTGCGTCCACGGCTGCAATTTCTTTTGCTCGATGAAAACTCGCGCCGCATCGTATTGCTTTGTGAGCGCGGTGGCGAAAAACCACGCCTGCATCATTTTGACGTAATATTCTTCCGAGCGAATTTTCGCGACGGCCGCCAAATGCTTTTCGTCAAAATCCTCGTCCAAAAAATGGCGCATCAACATTCCGATTCCGAAGCGCACGGCGTAAACTTCGTCCGAAGCAATCCATTTTTTTATGCGCGGCAAAAGCGGCTTTTTGTGCGACTTGAAAACGGCGGGACTCAGGCTGTCGCAAGTGGCCCAATTGTCGATGTGCGGCAAAAACTTTTCGACGGCGGCGACGCATTCTTCAAAATCCTTTATTCGCTCGAGCAAAAACGCGTGCAAATTATTCTCTTCATGAAATTCGTGCGGAAGCGTTTCCAAAAAATCTTCGGCGCATTTTGTGCCATAGATTTCCCTCGCGAACTTTCTCAAAATCGGAGTCCGGATTCCAATGATTTTTTCGGGCGCGACGTTCGGAATGAGCGGCGCGTTGAACGCGCGATATTTTTCGTCCTGCATCGCGAAAAGCCGGGATTGCATTTCTGTCATAAATTCAGTATAGTGAAAAGGCAAAAGAAATTCAATTTATTTTTATGAAAAAACTTTTTGGAAACTTTGACTTTTACAAGCGCGCGCTTTTCATCGCCCTGCCCGTCATGGCGCAGGCTTTGATTCAAAACCTTGTTTCGCTTGTGGACAATTTTATGGTCTCGAGCTTGGGCGACGTGAAAATGTCCGGCGTGAACATTGCCGGGCAAATCCTTTTTATGTTCATGATTTTCTTGAACACGCTTTGCATGGGCGGCGGAATTTTCATGACGCAATTTTTCGGCGCGAACCAAAAGTACGGAATGTGCCAGGCGTTCAAATTCAAATTGTTTTCGGGCTTAATGGCGGTGGCCGTCTATTTCGCGGTCTGCTGGATTTTTCCGCGATGGTGCCTGTCGTTTTTGGTGCGAGGAAATCTTCAGGCCGAAGCGATTTTGAATCAGGGCGAAAAATATCTTTCAATGATGGGATTTTGCGGAATCCCGATGATAATTTGCTACGCCATCGGCTCGTCGCTCAAGGAAATCGGCCGCGTGAAAATCCCGCTCGTCGTGGGCACGGTTTCCACTTTCGTCAACGTCGGTTTCAACTGGATTTTCATCTACGGAAATTTGGGCGCGCCGAGGCTGGAAGTGCGCGGGGCGGCTTTGGCGACAATCATCGCGAAGTCTGTGGAAATGACTTGCTACATAGTTTATTGCGCGCGCGTCAAGCCGAAATTCATTTGCGAGATTTCTGAATTCTTCAAATTGGACTTTTCGCTTTTCAGCACGATTTTCAAAAAATGTTCTATGATGCTTTTTTCGGAAATGGTTTGGGCGATCGCGGAAACAATTACGTTCGCACTTTACAATGGGCGCGGCGGCGCGGACGTGGTGGCGGGAATGGCGGCGAGTTTCGCGATTTCGAATTTGTTCTTCGTTTCGTTCAGCGGCGTCACGACTTCCACGGGCGTGATTTTGGGAAGCACGCTCGGCGCGGGAAGGCTGGAAGACGCGAAGCGCGATTCGCGCTGGCTTTTGTCGGGCGGCGCGGTCTTCGGATTCGCGATGCTGATTTTGGGCTTCACGACAATTCCGCTCGTGAATGTGGTTTTCTCAAATTTGAGCGAAACCGCTCGGGCAATCACGCGCCTGATGGTTTTCGTGCAGTCGCTGTACATGCCGGCGTGGGTTTTCATAAACGTGCAGTTTGCCATTTCACGCGCGGGCGGCGACACGATAATGGGAATGCTCGTTGACGGAATCGGCAATTTGGGAATCGTCATTCCGGGAATGTTCTTTATGGCGCTTTGCACGTCGATTGGCCCTGTGGCGATGTACGCGATAATCAAGGCGGTGGAATTCCCGAAAATCGCGATCGCGCATTTTTGGCTGCGAAAAGAAAGGTGGCTCAAGAATTTGGCGAGCGGCGAAGAGACGTGAGATGAATCGAATCGCTTGCAAAGAATTGCGCGGCGGAAATGCGACAAGCGGGAGAACTGCGCATACAAAAATGGATTTTTGAAAAGTTAAATTTTTTAAAGCCATTTTCAAGGAGATTTATTTTTAAATTATGGACACGACCGGCTACACTCCCGAAGAACCCATCGCCGCAATTGCGACTTCGCTCGCGCCTGCGGCTTTGGGAATCATTCGCGCTTCTGGCAAAAACACGATAGAACTTGTTTCAAAAATTTTTTCGCGCCCCGAAGCACTTAAATCCGCGCAAGGCAATTCGATTGTTTACGGCTGGATTCTCGAGCCAAGAGAAAGCGACATACCCATACCGGGTATGGGTATAAAAAAAATCGATGAGGTTTTGATTTCAGTTTTTCGTGCGCCCAAAAGTTTTACCGGCGAAGAAATGGCGGAAATTTCTTGTCATGGCGGAACTGCAATCGTAATGAAGATTTTCGATTTGCTTTTGCAAAATGGATTTCGCAAAGCCGAACGCGGCGAATTCACGTTCCGCGCCTATATCAATGGAAAAACGGATTTGACGAAAGCTGAAGCCGTCCGCGAAATCATCGAAAGCCGAACGAGCGTTTCAAGCCAAAAAGCTGCCGGCCGACTTGCCGGAAATTTGTTCGAAGAAATTTCGCGCATAAAAAAATTGCTCGTGGAAACGCTCGCAGAAATCGAAGTCGGAATCGAATATCCTGAAGACGAAGAAACAATCGCCGATGCGTTCGACAAAAAAAAATTGTTCGAAGCAAAACGCGCGCTTGAAATTTTGAACGCAAGTTGGCAAAGCGAAAAACTTTTTCAAGAAGGCGCGCGGCTTGTTTTGTGCGGAAAAACCAACGCCGGAAAATCAAGTTTGTTCAACGCGCTTTTAAAAGAAGAACGCGCGATCGTAAGCGACATAGAAGGCACGACGCGCGACTGGATTGAAAGTTGGATTAGCATCGACGGAATTCCCGCGCGGCTTTTCGACACGGCGGGCTTGCGCCAAACGAGCGACAAAGTGGAATTGCGCGGTTTGGAAGCCACGCGCGAACTGAGCGCGGAAGCGGATTTGATTTTGTATATCGCCGACAATTCTCTCGCCGAAGAAAAAATCGATTTTGAATTCATTCGCGCAAGAAATGAAAAACTCATTTTCATTTGGAACAAAATCGACAAGACGAATTCACAAAAAAGAATTTCGCTTTCGGACGAAGACAAATCTCAAATAAAAAATTTCTGCGGAGAAATTTTTGTCAGCGCGAAAAGCGGCGAAGGCATAAAAGATTTGATTCAAAAAATAAAATCGGTTTTGTTGGGGGGTGCGCAAACCGAGCGAACGCAGGCCGGACTTGGCAGCGCGCGCCAAAAGCATCTTGTGCAAAACGCGCTCGAAAGCGTGGAGCACGCGCTTTTGGTGAGCGAGGATTTTTCGCTTGATGCTGTCGTTCAAGATTTGGAAGACGCGCTAGACGCGCTTGGCGAAATCACGGGCGAAGTTACGAGCGACGACATTTTGGAAAATATTTTTGCGAATTTCTGCGTGGGAAAATAAAGCGGAAAGAATGACAAATCTTTCGCGAACTGAAGTCCCGCAAAATTTTGAAGAGCCCAGGTAATCTACGGCACAAACATCCTCCGCATACCGTTGCTGCCTTCCGGCTCTGGCGGGGTTTTGCGGCGATGCTTTGCATAGCACCTGGACTCATCAAAAAACACAAAGATAATTTATTATTTCACAAAAATGATTTTTTGTCTAGAGGTCTTGGCTTTTTCCGATTTTTTGCCTATTGCAAAATCTTTGTTTTTTCGTTAAAATATTTCAATGAATTTCATTTTTATTTCTCCGAATTTTCCTCACACTTATTGGAATTTTTGCGATCGTCTCAAAAAGAATGGCGTGAATGTTTTGGGCATTGGCGACGCGCCTTATTACACTTTGGAACCGCAGTTGCAAGAATGTCTCACCGAATATTATTTTGTGAACGATATGGAAGATTACGACAAAATGTATCGCGCCGTGGCTTTCTTCGCGTTCAAATATGGCAAGATTGATTGGCTTGAATCCAACAACGAATATTGGCTGGAACAGGACGCGCGTTTGCGGAGCGATTTCAACATTACGACTGGAATTGGCGCGGGCGAAATTGCGGATTGGAAGCACAAATTTAATATGAAAAAATTTTATGCGGCGGCGAAAATTCCGAGCGCGCGTTGCCACAAAATTTCCACGAAATCCGAGGCGGAAAAATTTGTCAAGGAAGTTGGATTTCCGCTTATCGTCAAGCCGGACAATGGCGTGGGCGCGTTGGACACTTGGAAAATTTCTTGCGAAGAAGATTTCGAGAAATTTTTTGAGAATCTGCCGGAAGTTCAATATGTAATGGAAGAATTCATCACGGGCGACATTTATTCTTACGACGTGATTGCGGACAGCAATGGCGAGCCGCTTTTTGAATCGTCGAGCGTCTTTCCGCCTTCAGTGATGGATGTCGTGAACAAAAAATTAGATTTGGCGTATTTTACGATTCCGGATGTTCCGGAACAGCTGCGAAAATTCGGTCGCGCCGCGCTGAAGTCTTTTGGCGTAAAAAGCCGTTTCGCGCACATGGAATTTTTCCGTCTCACCGAGGCAAAAAAAGGAATTGGAAATGTCGGCGATTTTGCGGGGTTGGAAGTGAACATGCGGCCGGCGGGCGGCTACACTCCCGACATGATGGACTTCGCGCATTCCACCGACGTTTATCAGATTTGGGCGGATATGGTCGTGCACGACAAGCGCGTTTTGCCAGACAGCGGCGAGCACAATTTTTGCGTTTACGCCGCGCGCCGCGATTGCCATGAATATGTGCATTCTCATGAAGAAGTCGTTCAAAAATACAGCGACGTGCTCGTGATGTGCGAGCGCATGCCCGAAGGAATTTCGGCGACGATGGGAAATCAAATGTACACAATCAAGGCGAAGGACGAATCCGAGAAAAACGCGTTTTTGGAATTTGTTTTGAGTCGCAAGTAAAGGCTTGCTTAACGAGTTTCGCTTTGCGAAACTCGCAGTTGTGCTGAAATTCTGTTTGGGGATAAAATGAAATTTAATTCGCTAAAGACAAA
>CAZZFL010000012.1:0-36083 GCA_964653395.1 uncultured Treponema sp.
AAACGCCGTGCTTCTTGCGACCGGCTCGTTTTATTTGGCGGCGGAGATATTGAAATCTCTCACTCGCCGAAAATCCGCGCGAAAGTCCACGCGCTCACAGTCGTAACGTAGTCGAACGACTTTATCGCAAGCGTCTCATCCTCGCTGCGGGCGGCGGAAGGAATCGCGTCGAAGCGGCAAAAATAGTCGCCCTCCGCGCCTTCGGTCAGCATGAAAAACGCCCGGTAGACGTTTCCCTTTCCGTCGTCGATTTTCACGCAAGGCAATTCAGGAAAATCGCTTTGAAAATATCGCAAGTCCTCGCGCGAAAAATTCGGGATTTCGTCCAAAAAAAATTTTCCGTGTCGAAGCCGCGCGATTTGCGACAAATCCTTTTCAGTTTCAATCGCAAGCGGACTTATCGCAAGCGCGCCGCCGTCAATTTTATCGCAAACGCTTTCCGGAAAAATGTTCGGGTCGCACCAAAAGTCAGGCGAAACCGTAAGGTATGAAAGGACGGCGGAATCCGTACAGTATATTTTTTTCTGCTTGTCAACGCAAAATGCGATTCTGCGCCGCGCGTCGGCCGAGCCAAAGTATATTTTCGAGACGGATTTGCCGTTTTGCGAAAATTCAAGGCAAAACGCGTCGTCCTGCGACAATCCCAAAGAATTTTTGTTTTTCAAACTGTCTGAAATCTCGTACACTTTGATGACGTTTCGAGAATGGTCAAGCAGATTTTTGACTAATGTGCTGTCGCAAGGAAAGACGGCCTTTTTTCCGTCAGGCGAAACGTAATCGCAAATCCAAAACGAGCCGCGCCTTGAAAGCACCGCGCTTCCCTCTTTTTCGTATCGCAAGGAAATTTCATCGATTTCGTATTTCGGATTTAAAAGCGCGGTGTCAAAAGATTTTTCGCTTTTCGGACTTGCGATAAAAAAAATCGCGACGAAAAATGCAAGGACGATTTGCGGAAGGAATCTTTTTGCGATAAGAACAATTTTCATTTTTTTCCTCCGGCTGTCTTTTTTGAAGAAAGAGCGATTTTTCCGCGTGTTCTTTTCCTTGCGAAAAAGAACGCCGCCATCGCAAAAAGAATCGCAAGCGGCGCGAGCAAAAAGTTTATCGCAAGCGTATTTCGCACCGCGCGCGCCGCGTCTCTCGCGCTGGTGATTTTGTGAAGCCCGCTGTCCGCGCCGCCTGAATTTTTCAGCCGCGCCAAGTCGCCCTCGCCGTTCAATCGCAAAAGTTCCGCGCTCAAAAAATTCAAGTTGCGATAATCTCCGGCTTCTCCGCCCGCCATCGCAAGAAGAATGTCGCTTGCAAAATATTGTCCAGAAATCAGCGTCACGCGAGGCGAAGCGTTTTCAAGCGAATTGTAAAGACCTGAAATTTTTCCTGTGATTTGTGCGCCGAGCGCGGATTGGCGTTTTTGCGAAAAGTCGCCGTCTTCGGGAGCGGCTTTTGGAATCGTGAACGGATTCGTCTCGAAAAGCGACGTTCCGAAAGTTCCGCGCATGTCGGGAAGGAAAATCCACGAAGCGCCGCTCGTAAAGAGAATCGGCTTTGACGAATCGTTTGCGATGCGAATCGGGCTTGCCCAAAAAAGCGCGAGGCCTTCGGGCGCGGCTTCCTGCGGCAAAATATTTATCCAAAGTGGATAGTTCACGTACTTGTATTCGCTCTGCGAATTCTGCGCGTCCTGCGCGGAATAGAAGCTCGCGCGCACGTTCGAAATGTCGGCAGCGAGCGCAAGGTCGAAAGCCGCGCCCCATTTTTCCAAGACTGGAATGAAAGTGTCGCCTGAATTTTCCGTAATTCCCCAGTCGCCCTCGACGTTCGCATTGTAAGGAGAAGTCATTATCAAGGCCGCGCCGCCGCGCAAGATGAAATTCTCGATGGCGGCGGAATCTTCCTGCGAAAGTTTTTTCGTTCCGTACAGGACAAGCGGCGAAGCCGTCTCCGCTTCCGCCAAAATCCGCGCGTCGGAAACAGGAATCGTCTCAAATCCTTCGAGATTGAGCCATTGAAGCGAAACCTTGAAGTCGCGCTCCAAGTCAAAGTCGCCGCCGCAAAGAACGTACGCTTTCCGGCTCGTCTTGTTCAAAAGGAAATCCAGCCGCAAAGCCAAGTCGAATTCAAGCGAATTCGTGGAAAACGCGAGCGGAACAATTTCGACGCTTTCAAGATATTCAAGGACAATCGCGGAATACGTGTCGATGAATTCGACGCGGTTGTTTTTGACGCTTTGGATTTGATAAGGCTGAATGCCGAGATTTTTCAGGTTCGTTTCTTCCCCGCGCCGCGAAGGATCGATTTCCGTGAAGGAAATGTTCTTGCCTTCGAGCGCGAGCGATTGCAGGAAAAATCCCACGTCGCGCACTTCAGGATAAAGCGAAAGCAATTCCGACGAACGGTAATAAGTTATGCGGATTTTTTCCTGCGCGGACGAAATCAAATTTTTCGTATAAGGCGAAATCGAAAATTGCTTCGAGCGGCTCAAGTCGAAACGCCTGTAGACGCGCGAAGAATCGAGGGAGGCGAAAATCAAAATCAGCAAAAACGTGAAAGTCGAAAGCGCGTTTTTCCTCGAAAAATAATTTTTTCCCTTGCGAGTTTCCGCCGTGAAAACCGCGAGTTCAAGAAAAATGATTGAAGCGATGGCGTAGAAAAAAAAGTCGCGAGTGTCGAAAACTCCTTTTCCCGCCGAATCGAAATGCCACGCGAAACTGAATGAGCGGACGAAGGCGGACATGAAGTCCGAGAGCGGCGCGAAAGTCGGAAGAAAGTGCGCAAGATTTATCGCGGACAGAATCAGCACGGAAGAGAAAAAATACGCTGCGCGGTTTTGGACGAGTTCCGACAAGAATACGCAAAGCGAAATCGATGCGAGCGCGAAGAAAATTATTCCGAGGTACGCCGTGAAAAGCGCGCCGCCGTCAACGCCGCCGAAGAAATTCACGCAGAGCGGAACGAGCGCGGTGGGCGAAATTGCGAGCGCGAAAAATGCCAATGCCGAAACGATTCGCGAAAAGAAAATCTCGCGCGCGGAACAAGGAAGCGTGATGTCGAACGCGCGGCTTTTCACGTTCAGGCAAAGCGACGGAATGAAGACGCTCGCGATGTACGGCATCAAAAGGAAAAATCGGCTCAAGGACGCGCTGCCCTTTCCTTCGACGAAAAATTGTCCCGCGAAAAAAAATCCTGATGAGCAGAACACGCAGAAAATCATCGCCGCGACGTAATAGAACGGATTTATCGCGTAGGAAAACAATTCTTTTTTCAGGAGATTGGGAAATTTATTTTTCACGGCTTTTCTCCACGAAATCGTCCGTCCGAATTTTCGCAAAAGAACAAATACGCCTCTTCCAAATTCTTCGCGCGCGCGTCCTTTAAAAGCTGCGACTGATTTCCGCGCGCGACGATCCGGCCGCCGTTTATGACGAGAATTTCGTCCGCGAGATTTTCGGCTTCCTGGATTATGTGCGTGGAAAAAATTATCGTCGCCGAGGATTTCAAATTTTTTATGAGAATTCGCATTTCGCGGATTTGGCTCGGGTCGAGTCCCGTGGCGGGTTCGTCCAAAATCAGGATTTCCGGGCTGTGCACGATTGCCTGCGCGAAATTCACGCGCTGTCTGTAGCCGTGGCTCAGCGTGGAGATTTTCTGGAAAATCACATCCTCAAGCGAGCAAAGTTTGACCGCGCGAGAAATCTCTTTTTGCAAATCGGATTTTTCCGAAAACTGGACGCGCAATCGCGCGACGTTCGCAAGGAATTCTTCGACCGTGAAATTGTCGTACAAAAGCGGCTCGTCTCCGACAAATCCAATTATTCTTTTCGCGTCCTCGCTGTTCTCCTCCACGTCGAAAACGCTTCCGTCTTGCGCCGAAACGAATATGTTTCCGCTCGTGGCATAATGTGCGCCTGCCATCGCCTTGAGGAGGGTCGTCTTTCCCGCGCCGTTCGGCCCCAGAAGCACGGTTATCTTTCCTTTTTCCGCGCAAAAAGATATGCCGTCGCAAGCGAGTTTTTTCGTGGAATAAATTTTTCGGAAATCTTTCACCTCGACCACGGCAAGCCCTCAAAGCAAATTTCAGTCCACATAAGGAATCTCGATTTTCATCCTGTCGCGCGAAAGAATCGCCTCGGGGAACACTTCCCGCGCGTCGGCTTCCAAAGCGAACAAATCCCGGTCGGTATAGCGCGGGCTGTAATGAATCATCGCCATCTTTTTCACGTCAGCGTCGCGGGCGATTGTTCCGGCTTGCCTCGCGGTCATGTGCTTTTTTTCCCGCGCCTGATCCAAAAGCGCATGCTCGAACATCGCCTCGCAAACCAAAAGATCCGAGCCAGTCACCTCCTGCGCGATCGAAGGGCTGTACAGCGTGTCCGTCACATAGCTGAATTTTCGGCCGCTCCTTTTCGCGCCCATCACTTGTTCAGGACGCACGACGCTTCCGTCCTCCGCGCGCACTTCCTCTCCGCCCTGAAGCTTTGACCAAAGAGGGCCGCGCGGCACGCCCAACTTCGCCGCGGCGTCGGGATTGAACTCGCCAGGGCGGTCGAATTCCTCGAGGACGTAGCCCACGCAAGTTTTCGTGTGTTGAAGCGGAAATGCGCGGACACGAAATTCCTTTTCCTCGTGCACGACGCACGGAGCGGAAATTTCTTTCACGACCACGGGATAGTTGATGTACATGTCCAAGACCTTTCGGCTGGTTTCGATATACTCGGCGATTTTTGGCGGACCATAGATATAAAGCGGCTCTTTTCGCTCCACCTGCGCTGAAAGCATCATTATTCCCGGAAGACCTGTGACATGATCTGCGTGAGTGTGCGAGACAAAAATCGCGTTTATCTTTTTCCATTTGAGATTGAGCCTGCGAAGCGAAACCTGCGTCCCCTCCCCGCCGTCAAACAAAAAAAGGTCGCCGTCCCGCCGCAAGAGCACGCTCGTGAGATGCCTGTAAGGGAGCGGCATCATGCCTCCGCATCCAAGTATAAACGCTTCCATGTTCATTTTTTCACCGTCCCCTGATTTTCTTCAAAAATTTCTTGTGCCACCAAGCCCGCGCGCGCTCGGCGAGAGAGCAAAATCCATAGGCGAAATTCAGCGGAACGTCGAAAGTGCCCACGCGGTGAACGTTCTTTCCGCCGAAGCCTGTCTTGAAAAGGAAAAGTCCGTGCATCGGATGCCGCTCGTCGTCCGTGGGAGGAATTCCGTACAAATCATAGTGTCGCGCGCCAGCCGCCTTCGCGTCTTTCATCGCGGTCCACTGCAAAAGGAAATTCGGCATCAAGTTTCTTTTGACGTTGCTGGAAGCGCCATAAAGATACACGCCCTCCCTTTTCGTGACGAGCGTTATGATCGAGCCGAGAACGTCGCTTTCATGACGCGCGATGTACAGCCACACTTGCGGAACTTCCTTTCCGTCAAATTTTTCATTCGCCGATTTTTTCAGCAAGTCCAAATAATATTGCTTTGAATGGATTGCGATTCCGTCGCGGGCGGAAGTTATCCGATACACTTCATAAAATTCGTCCACTTTCCTCGACAAATCTTCAAAAAAAATTTCACGCGAACTAGCCGCCTCGCCTGAGTTTTCTTTTTCACAAAAAGCTAAAGCGTTTTCCGCGCCATTCCTTTCGATTTTCACGCCTTTTCGGGAGGCAAGGTTGATATTGTAACGCCACTTGCTTTTCATCGAAGCGAGAATTTCTTCTTCCGAACGCAAAAGGTTCACGAGCGAAGTGTCGGGCGGCTGAATGTCCACGCTGGCTTTTTTGAGCGAAAGCCCGTTTTCGCGCGCAAAAGCTCTCGCCTCTCGAATGAACTCGTCGCGCCTTGAAGCGGAATCAAATTCCAACGCGGGATCAAACTTGACGCAAATCGCATTTTTCGGAAGATGCGGACGAACGGCAAAAGCGACTTTTTCGAGCGTCTCGCAGAAATCGAGCGCGGACACGGAATCCACCTGAAAAATCGGATAAAGCGGAACGTATGCGATGGAAAAAAGTCCTTTCGCAAACGAGCGCGTAAGAACGAACACGCGCGCGCAATCATTTCCGGCGCGCGCGGCATCGCGCGCCGCGCAATTTTTGGCAATTTCCGCGCATTCTTCCGCTTTCGCGCGCCCATCGTTTTTCGCGGCATCGTCGGCAGCGCGAGCGTCGTCAATCCGCGAAATTTCTATGTCCAGCGGAATCATTTTCCAGCCGTGAGCCGCCTTGAATTCCGACCAAAATCGCGTTTGCTGGAAATTGGGACATTCTTTTTCAGAAAACCCTGAGCGTTCAAGAGGATTGACTTTCGTAGCTTTTATTTCAAATTTATTCGGCATATTATTTTTTAAGCTCATCGCCCAAATCACTCCTCCGCCGATTTTCCGTGATTGTTCCAATTGTCGAAGTCAAAGAAATTTCCCTTGTAGAAATTCTTCTTGCCGGTCGGACGGGCGGTCAGGCGGAATTCCACGCATCCGTCGGGACAAATGATGGATTTCGTATATTTTCCGTCGCCGCCGACATTGGTCAAATCGCCTCCGCTTCGCACCGCTTCCATAATCGGAAAAAGCGCGACCATCGTTTTCGAACAAATCCCCTGCCCGTCCGCGTTCACGGGACAGCCGTAGGTGCAAAAATATTTGTCGCCCGGCTCTTCTCCATTGCGGCAATAGTTTTCCGTGTGCTCGCTGCGTGTCAGTGACACCACTTCTATCTCGAACTCATATTCCTCATCATACCATTTTTTCATTTTTGCTCCAAAAAAAGTTGACGCTATTTCAGGCAACTTTTTATCATAACTCTCAAAAAAAATCCGCGATTCATCGCAAAACGATGGACATCGCCTCCTTGTTGCCTTCAAATCCGAGCGACTCGTAGAGCAGGCGGCCTTCTTCCGTAGCGTCGAGCGTTATTTCCGTCGCGCCGCGCGTCCTCGCCTCTTCCGCCAAGCGCAGAACCATCTTCCTCGCGATGCCGCGCCTGCGATGCTCCGCGCGGACATACACGTTCATCAAATGCGCCCTTTTCCCGCTCGGATGCTCGAATGTGGGCATCACATTTATGAAGCAAAGCGAAGCGCATGCAAGGAAAATTCCTTTTTCATCCAGCGCGAACACAGTGGCATGGTCGCCGCTTTGGAAAAATTCCCTGCTCCGCGCGACGAGCTCATTTTCGAAACAAAAATTTTCCGAAAATCCATATACCGCGCGAAGGCATTCGAGGCGCATTTCCATGAAACGCTCTTCGTCGGACGGACGAGCGGCGCGGATTTCCACGTCCGCCGCGCCCGAAGGCTGCGCAAAATCATCAGCAGTCATAGAATCCATTCCGCGAAATTCTCTTCCATGCCCGCCTCAATGCACGTCTCCGTTGCGCGTGAGCGAAGTCCTGATCACTTTTCCATCGCAGACAAGGCGCTTTCCGCCGATTTGCACGCAGTTTTCTACGACGCTTATGTTCACCTTGAAAAAATCGTCCGCAGAAATTGTGTCAGGCTTCGAGGAAGGCACCATGTCGCCCTCGAGAACCACTTCCGTGCCCGGCGCGGCCGGCGCTACGTCCAGAACTTCCACTCCGTCGCTGCCGTCATCCTTTTTGTAGTCGGACGCGAGCAGCATTCCGCGGCTTTCAACTCCACGCATTTTGCGAGGAGCGAGATTGTCCGCGATGACGACGGTCTTTCCAAGAAGCTCATCTTCCTTCAGATACGGAACGAGACCGCTTTGAATGACGCGATCCGTGCCGCTGCCGTCATCGAGATGCTCAATATAAAGTTTTTCCGCCTGCGGATTTCGCTCGATGCTAACGATTTTCGCGGCTTTGAGCCTTATCGTCCGCGCGAAGAAATCGGCCTGCTCTTCAAACGGAAGGAGTCCAGCGTCGGCATCTTCTTTCTTTTTCGCGACGCCTTGCGTCGAAGGAGCGGCTTTTTCAGGATTCGCCTTTTCGTCCGCGCGGGAAGCCTTGTTTCCGGAAAATTTTTCCTTGAAAGCGTCCGCGCTTTTTTTGTCAAGCGGCTTGAAATACACTTCCGTCTCGCCGACTTTTTCCAATCCGGAGAGTTTTCCGAGATCTTCCCAAGAAAGTCCTTCGACATTCTTTCCCGAAAGCGTCTTTTCGCGCAGAGTTTTCCCGAAATATGACATGACTTTGCGCGCGTACTGCGGAAGGTACGGCTGGAGCATTATCATGATGTCCTTGATGACATAGCAAAGGTTGTAGATGAGCCGCTCCGCCTTTTCAGGCTCGGCGGTGCGCGTCTTCCACGGCTCCGCCGCCTGGAACGCCTTGTTGCAAATGTCAGAA
Organism: uncultured Treponema sp.; assembly: GCA_964653395.1. Taxonomy (GTDB): domain Bacteria; phylum Spirochaetota; class Spirochaetia; order Treponematales; family Treponemataceae; genus Treponema_D. The sequence goes on from CAZZFL010000012.1 coordinate 8,292, forward strand.
ATTTCGAATATTTGATGGAAAGCGTCCTTGAGATTCGCCCATTCCAAATTTTCGGTTATCTTCGCCTCGAGGCCGCGCACTTTTTCCCAAAGCGCGCTGTCCTCCGCGCCTTGCGGAATTTTGCCGCCATAATATTTGTTCACGAAAAGAAGCGTGCGGTTCACCAAATTTCCCAAATTTCCCACCAATTCAGAATTGAGTTTTTCCTGAAAGTCCTTCCAAGTGAACTGGAAATCCTGCCGTTCGGGACGATTGTAGAAAATGTAGAATCGCCACGCGTCGGCGGGAATGCCGCTTTCGATCGCGTCGCTTCCGAACACGCCGATGTTGCGGCTTTTCGAGAATTTTCCGTCCTCGTAATTTAGATATTCGGTGGAACTCATGTGGAAAAGTTTCGTCCAGCCGCCTTCCGAATCATTTTTCGCGCCGTCGCATGATTCGCTTCCAAGCAAAGTACACGGGAATATGACGGTATGGAACGGAATGTTGTCCTTTCCGATGAATTGGAAAAGTTCGACATCGCCCGAAGACGAATTTCCTTTCGAAGCGTCATCGCAGCGACTTTCCGAGTGCCACCACGATTTCCAGTCAAAGCTCTCGCGCCCGGACGCAGAAAGCTCGTTCGCCAGCTGCTTCGTTATGGAAATATAGCCGATGGGCGCGTTGAACCACACATAGAAGACTTTGTCTTCGTAGCCTTCGCGCGGAACGGGAATTCCCCACTTGAGGTCGCGGGTGATGGCGCGTTCCGCCAAGCCGTCGCGTATCCACGCCTTGGTGATGTTTATCGCGTTCTCGCTCCACTGCCCGCGCGCGCTCGCATCTTCCATCCATTTTTCAAGCTTTCCGCTGAGCGCGGGAAGGTCGATGTAAAGATGCCTCGTTTCCCGCACTTCAGGCGACGCGCCGCAAACGGCGCACTTCGCGTCTTTCAATTCGGTGGGATCAATCAACGCGCCGCAACTGTCGCATTGATCGCCGCGCGCCTTGTCGCTTCCGCATTTCGGACACACGCCGCTCACATAGCGATCCGCCAAAAATCTCTGGCATTTCGGGCAATAAAGCTGCTTTCCCGTTTTTTCTTTTATCAGCCCGTTGTCATCCAAGCGACGATAAAGCATTTGCGTGATTTCGGTGCATTCCGCGTTGGAAGTGCGCCCGAAAATGTCGAAATCTATCGCGAACCATTCGTAGATTTTCCTGTGCTCCTCAAAATAATGGTCGCACAATTCGCGCGGAGAAACGCCGTCTTCCTGCGCCTTTGTTTCCGTGGCCGTGCCATATTCGTCCGTTCCGCACACATAAAGCGTTTCATAGCCGCGGCTTCTGCAAAAACGCGCGAACACGTCCGCCGATAACATTTGAATGAGATTTCCCAAATGCGGAATGTTGTTCACATACGGCAGGGCCGAAGTTACAAGCCTTTTTTTCATATATCCTCCAAATCAAAAAGTCGAAAAGAAAGTTCGCCGAAAACTTCGCCTACGGCTCGTTGCGAAAAGAACTTTCTTCTTGCGTGTCAAGCAAATTGTTTCGACGCGCGCAAATATAATTTCAAGTCCGGGCGAAAGCGCGAACTTGAAAATGTTCAAACCGGCGACCAAATCGCGCCATTCAATTTTCATTTCAATTTCAAAATCCTCAATGCAAATGAAAATTGAATTCCGTTCAAAGAAAAATCTAGCCTTTCCTCTGCCTGCGTATGTACGACACTGAAAGGCTGATGGTTTTTTCCACTTCCATTCCGGCCGGAAGATCCAAATCCCACAAGAACGCGCTCACGAAAGTGCGCGACTCGTTTTGCACGATGTCGCCTTCCATATTGCGGCGGCGGAACGTCACGGGAAAATATGTCACGCCGGCCTCCTCGTTTGGCGCGAACACGAACGAGACGTTCGAATTCGTGTCCGTAATCTGCAACGCGCTCACTTTTTGAATGACGCCGCCTTCCACGCTCGCATGGCATGGAACGTCCGACTTTCCGCTCAAGATTTCGCCTGAGGAAACTAGCTCGATATTGTACGGCTTGTAGTCGCTTCCGAGCAAATTGAGTTCCGCGAGATTCGTCTCCACGGCGAACTTCGCTTTTATGGCGACAGGACCTTCGTTCTTCAAAATGTACTGGAGCTGGATGCCGCTTGATTTTACGACGTATTTTTTTCTCAAGGAAATCGGCTGGTCAAGCGTGGAAAAACGCGTCCTCGTCTCGAGCAGGATTTCCTGCTTTTGGCTCGAAAACGAAATTTCCTTGTAGATGTTCGCGGAAAAAAGCCCGTTTCGGCACGGCTCGCCTTTGCAATATTTCGCCGCCTCGTCCTCTTCGAAAATATGATCGACGAAAATTCCGCGAAAATAATTGTCGTCGATTCCGTCGAATTTTTTTATGCGACTGAAATTGTCGGCGTAGTTGCCGCCCGCCTTCATCATGTCAAGCTCGAAAATCGTTCCGCCCGACGGCGTTATGCAGACATTGTATTTTTCAAGACGGCAGATATATTCCTTGAAGCCGTCGCCATTGTAGTCATAGCTGATGACGGATTCCTTGAAGTCGGAACATTCGCGCACCAGTTTTTCCGCTTCCGTCAAATTCTTGTACGCGTTTTGCCGCGCCGCGAACGCCGAGAGTTCGCTCGGAGAACGGCAGATGAACGACTCTCCCGCCTGAGCCGCCATGAGTTTGTCCCTTGCGGCGTTTCTCCTTATCTTGTCGCCACGGCATTGAGTCAAGAGCAGGCTTATGTATACCATCCTGTTGTAAAGCGAACGGCTCGCATCGTATATTTGGATATAGTCATAGATATTGGTGGGATAGCCGCCCGAATTTTCCACTTTTTGATATGGAATTGAACACCATTTCGCGATGTCAGAATTGATTCCGGCATGAATGTAGCCTTGGACGAAGGCTTCGCTGGATTTGGCGCAAGCGTTCGGAAGGGAAAATTCCACGCGGACATCATCGCGCTCTTTTGCAAGTGCGACAAATTCATCAAGCCAAGACTTTTCCAAAAGCGGAGCGATGTTTTCTTCGTCAAAAGGCACTACGACCATTCTTGTCAAGGGCGTTTCGAAGTCCGCATTCGCGGCATCGCAAACGTGGTTCGGGACAATTTTTTTCACTTCCGAAACAATGCGCGACAAATATTCGACAGGACTTTCATTTTTCATAGGAGCGAACTGAGAGCACACAGGCAGGACTTTGGCGGTCTTGCCCCTGTCGCTGATAACGACCGGCAAAAGCAGCTGCTTCGAAGGCGGAAGCAATGCGTTTTCCAGCAAGATGTATTCCATATTGCATTCGTCGAGCATGAGAACCAACGACGGATCCCAGCTGTCCGCGAACACGCGCATTCCGCGAGGCCTGCGACCGAAATTCTGCCTTATCGCGAGCGAAAGTTTCTCAATCTGCGCCGAACGGTCCATCGGAAACAACAGGGGAAAAAGCGGATTGTAGTATCCCCCGCCTATAATTTCGATTTGCTTGCGCATGAGAAGGTTTTTCAGCAGTTCCACGAATTCGGGATTCTGCTTGCGGAAAATTTCCAGCTGCGGTCCGCTGAAGTGGAACGAGAATTTAAAATCCTGATTGCCGAACAGCAACACGCCTAGAGACTTGTAGGCTTTTTCATAGGCTTCCTTGTACGAAGAGAGATCTTGAAACTGCGAAATCTTGCCAGCGAACACCGGACAAATATTCAATGCGATCATAAAGCGTGACTTCCTCTCCCACCCACTTTGACCCTATTTTAACATTATATAGCAATCCTTCCAAAATTTAAAGCCCTTTTTCTCCGGAATTTCGACAATGCGAGTGGCTTTTTTTCCGTTCTTGAATTCGAAGGCGTTCCGCTCCTTTGGAAACATTTCGATCAGATTTTTCGGGCAGACTTTAACGCACGCGCCGCAACCGCAACAATTTTCAGTCACTATGGCGCATCCTTGTGTGATGTCAATCGCTTCCTGCGGACACGCCGAAACGCAGTCGCCGAAGCCTATGCAGTCCATATTGTCCGAACTTGCCGTTCCGTAGGCATGTTCGAAAATGGCGCAGTTTTTTATTCCGTTGTAAAAAAGGCGCGTGTTTTCCGCCTGTCCGTCGTCGCGAGGCGATGCGAGCACCACCGCTCGATTTTCCGTCGGCATCACGCCGTTGTCAACAGAACGCCGCGTATAGTCCAATTCGAAAGGCGCGAAGATTGGATCGATGTTCTCCAAAATGAGTTTCTTCACTGTAGGCATAAGAATGTTCATCACGAAGAACAAAAACAGCGTGATTGCCGCAAGGAGCATGACCAAAAGAAATATCTTCAAAAACAACATAAGCTCTCCCGTTATTTTCCGACGGCGAAATTCAGCCATGAAGAATCAAGCGAATAAAGCGCGAGCATAAGGACAAGCATGCACAGAAGGACGCCTATTTTCCGCCTGTACTGATCGGCATTCCTAAACAAAGCGATTCTTCCGCCTAGCGAGCGAAGCACAGGAACCAGCGCGTAATACGAAGTGATCGCGGCGATGCTTGTCATTATCGAGCCTACAAGTCCGTTTCCCTCGTCAAGCGCGAGAATTATCGCAAGATAAGGAAGCGCAAATTCCGCGCATGTATTCCTCGCCGTAAGCTGCACTATGATTTCGAAGAAAACCGCGAAAGTCACGAAAATCAAAAGCGCAATCAAAGGATAGAGGTCGCCCAATTCAAGAGGCGCGAGCAAAAAACGCTTTATCAAGGACGTAAGCGCGACAGTGGCTACGACGACGCAGTACATCTTGAGCGCACGCAAGAACAAATGTCCGCGCGAAAGGCTCGTCTCAAGAACAGGCAAAATTCCCACTCCGTATATGAGGGCCGCAGAGGAAAAAAGAATATAGAAAAACAAAGTGTCAATCAATCTCATATTCGCCCTCCGATTTTTCGATGATGTTCATCTTGCATTGCACCGTAAGCAAAGCCGCCATGCACAGCACGACCAAAAGCAATGCGCCAGGCACAGACGCGAATAGCGAGCAGAACGCCGTAGAGCGCGAGTCGAAAAACCTCGCCTCGTAGATTCCGTTCGGCACAGGAAAAGATATTGTCCCGAATCCGAGCAAATCGCGGAGAAGAAAAAATATGAATGCGAACGCCGAAAAAACAAGGCTTTGCCTGAGCGCGTCGGACGGAAACGGCATTTTCTCCGCAAACACATTTCCGAAAAGGAAAACCGAAACAGTCGGCAGGAAAATCACGAAACCGAGAGTCAGCGCGATGACAGGCGAAAAGAGAATCAGGATTTGCCTGAAAAAAACGGTCGCAAAAACCACGAATGAAAGCGTGATGACATTGTGCAAATTTCCGAATTCAAAACGTTTCACGAAAATCGCGAACGCCACCGAAGCCAGCATGAGCAGATTCATCTCGACAATCAAAACCAAACCGTAAGCAAGACGACCGGGAGACGAAACCAAAAGCGCGAACGATGCCGCAATGAATATGAAATATGTCTTCTTGTTCATCTTCTCTCCTGAAAACGCGCGGCCGCGTCAAAAATCTCATCCGCCCGCCCAATCCAAAAATCCATCGAACGGGAACGATCCGCTTCCGAAAATTCCTCGGCGACAGAACTGCTCAAATATGCGATTCCCACAAACCGCGTTTCCCCTCCCTCACGAATGAAAATCGCAGGAAGCGGACCGTAGTATGTCGTAATGCGCATCACAATCGCAAACCCTTCCGAGTGTTCCCGAAACGCGTTGTTAGAATTGCGGGAAATCTCAAAGCATGCAAAGTTGCCGTCGCCCTCTTCCAAACGTAACATTTTTCCCACCGAATATTCGGAAGGCGGAAGAACGTTCTGCACAGCCCTTCGCAATCCGCGCTCCCAATTTCCCCTTGAAAGCACGATAAAAAGGCTGAGGACAAGGAAGAACGCGCACACTGTTCCAATGAACGCGCCGCACTGAACCAAACTTTTCTTAGGTCCGTAGCTCATCACGCCCCCTCCTTTTCCAAAAGCGACGCGATATTCTTGCGCCGCAAAGAATCCTCGTAGAATATGATGGCGGGAGAAATTATGTTGAGGAAAAGCACAGTCATTACAGAACCAATCGGGGAAGTTCCCGTTCCGCAAAACGCGAAGGCGACGCATCCGCCCAAAACCGCATAGACAATCTTTCCTGCAAGCGAACGAGGAATCGTTCCATGCCACTGAAGCAAAAAGAACGCGGTAAAAATCGTTCCGCCTGAAAAAAGCGCGAGCGCGATGTCGCCCGCAAAAGGCGCGCCGCCAAGCAAGACCGGCGAAAGAAATTTGACGAGCAAAGAGTACGTCGCGAGAAAGACGCAAGGAATCACTCCGCCCTCAATGTCAAACGCGATGAGAAAAATCGAGGCGAGCAATGTGAGCGCGTTGAAACGGAATGCAGGAATCGCGCACTGAGCGTCCCAAAGCAGCGAGACATATCCGCCCGGAACGGACGCGCCAAATCGGTCGAACACCGCGGCATTCAGGAAGTCCGTAATTCCATCGTCGAGACGACTTCGGGAAGCGAGACCTTCCACCAAAAAAAGCGACGGATTCTTCAAAAGAAGCTCGGTTTTGGGAATCAAAAATCCCGGGAAATAAAAATGCCCCACGAACCACGCGCCTGCCAAAGTGAACGCGACGGGATTCAGCCAAGAAATTCCCTGCCTGCCGAAAACGCATTTCGCCGAAACCATCATGACGAACGTAAGCAAAAGCGCGGCCATCGGAGGAAATCCGGCAGGAAAGTAAAACCCGATGAGCGTTCCCGCAAACAGCGAATATGCGGCCGAAAACGCGGAGCGTCCTCCCTCGAAAAATTCCCAAAATTCGGAAAGAAGCGCGCCAATTACCGTGCACAAAATTATCGCGAGAGAAGAATAACTTTTCGTCGCCGCCAAAGCCAAAATCTGCGGGCACAACGCCGCCCAAAAACAGACCATACAGGACGTGGCAGACTTCGAAAAGCGTCTGTACGGACCTGTCGAAACAGTACGGTAGAATTTTCTATTTGTTCCCATTTTGCCTTTCCTTGAGAATTTTCACGCTTTGGAACAGCGGAAGTTTTACAGGACACACGCAGTTGCAAAGCCCGCATTCCACGCACAATTCCGCCGCGCGAACGAATTCGGATGGAACTTCCACTCCCGAAATGTGCGACAGAATTATGTCGGGACAAATTTGAGCAGGACAGGACGCACGGCATTTTCCGCAACCCGTGCAGTACGCCACGGAAAAATTCGCAGCGTCGTGATGCGACACGAATTCCACAGACTTGACATATTTCGTAATTGGAGTTTCCAACGACGAAACCGCGAAACCGTTCCTGCTTCCGTTCACTATGATTTTCCCGATGCTGTCCTTTTCCAATCCCAATTCTTCCGCAATGCTTTTGAAGCTTGTTCCGACGCAGACTTTCAGAACCGCGCTTGACTTGAGACAATTGCCCGAAACACTGACATTGACACGAGTGACAGGAATGTTGTACACCACGGCATCATACAAGGTCGAAAGCGTCTCGCAATCCACGAAAAGCGACTCGCCACAAATTTCCCGTTTCGAATCCGAAAGCCGCATATTTTTTTTGTAACGTTCGATTATGTCATGCTTCGTTCCGCATGGAAATTTCTTGTGATTCATTGCCACGAAACGGAAACGGTCGTCCTCGTCCTTGAGGCTCAAAAGCCGCTCGATGAGCGCGTCGCCGTTCTTCGCGTAGGCGAACACCACTTCTTTCGGAGAAATTATTTCGCAGAGAATCCGCACCGCCGAAATAATTCTATCGAACTGAGAATCAGCAAGCACTCGGTCGGTATGGCACGACGAATCCTCGTCGTAGAGACGTACAAAAATTTTGACGCTTGACAATGACTGCCTGTCGCGCGGACGGATGGCATCCATAATCGAATGTATGTCGCCCGCGAGCGAAGTCGGCTCGCGCATGCTGAACGTGTTTATCACCCCGTGCGCGCCAATCCTGTTCAGCAGAGAATTTTTCCCGAAAGTCTTCCAGTCGATTTCCTGCGATTTTTTCCCAATGTGGGAAAATTCTCCCGCCAAAGCGATTTCCAAGGCGTCGCCGCACTTGCCGTTTGGAAAAGTGCAGATTCTCGTTCCCATAACGCGTCCCGGAATCGGAGAATGTATTCTCGCGCCATAGAACGAATCCGACGACTGAGGCTCGGCAATCACTTGACCTTCCTCCACCCGCGATCCGTCCAACACGACGCTTTCGCACGAAACGCCTTTTTCCTGACAAAGCGGAACGAACACACGAGCAGGCAGAAACGCCGTGGTAACGCTTTTTACGAGGGACTTGTTTCCAGTAATGCTATAAGACATTGCGACCCTTTCTCCAAATCAAAATAAAATAGAACGCCACGGCAAGCGGAAGGAACATCGCCACCAAGAGCACCGCAGCTCCCACTTCTCCGCCGTCCGCGCCGCTTCCTCCCGATGCGTATTCGGTGGAAAATTTCTTTCCCTGCGCAAGCCAAAGTTTTTCCAACGCCGGATAATCCGCATTCAGCACCGAAGCCACTTCCTTTTTTCTGAACGCCTCGTCGTAAGTGCAGACAATTTGCTCGCGCGCGCGGATTTCGCCGCCTCTCTTTTCGTAGCGAGTCTGCTTGACGACATCACCTTCAGAAGGACGGGCGAAAGCCGTGCCCGAGGAAATCTCGCCAAGCGAACGGTATTCAAGCGCGACTGCGTTCCACCTTCGTACAAAAAAATCGTCCAACAAGGCGAATTCCGAAGACTTACCATTATAATCCTTTGGGGCGGGAAAATACAAGTCCCCTTCGCCGTTTCCAGACGAAAAATTCGCTCCAGTGAGGAACAAAACCAAAAGCAAGAACGCGCCGCACGAGCAGACCGCCATTCCCTTCACCGAGCGGCGATCCATTTTCCCGACCATATTCGCGTCGCGAATCAGAACCGGCACGAACGGAAAACGTCTCTCGTAGTCTTCCTCCAAGTTGAGGAGCAAAAACAAAGCCGAAGCCGAAGCGACAAAATTCAAAATGAAAAGAATTCCTCCCACAAATCCCATCGCGAACGAGGCGAGCAAGGAAGCCGCGCAGAAAACCCACACGCACCAATTTTTCAATATGAACTCCGTTCCGCCACGCCTTCTCCAAACTTTCTGCGCCAGAAAAATCGCGTAGATTTCAATCGAAGCCGCAGCGGCAGCCACATAGAGCGGATTGCAAAAACAAAACGCCACGGGAAAAACGGCAGCCGCCGCAAAGACCACACGGTTTTCCGAAAGCCACAGGAACACCGCGAAAATCGTCAAGACCACCGCCGGAATCAACCACGGAAAGACAGCACCTGCGTCAAGAATCGCGCTTATCCTGTAGTTGCGCTCAAGCAATTCCGTCGCCGCCTTCAAGCCTTCTTTGTGCGCGTCCGGAACATAGTAAAGTCTCGCCTTTCCGTCCCTATCGAAAAAATAAAGCGACTTTCCCTTCTCGTAGGAATCAACGCCGCGCGTGTCCTGCAAAAGAATCGATTCAAGCGCAGACTCCGCTTCATCGCGCTGCGCGGAAAGTGAAATCACGTCGGAACAGCCCGCCTCCAAAAGCGCGTTCGAAACCGCCTTGTCGTCCGAATCGTAAGGAACGCTCAAGACAGTGTAGCCCTTCCACAACTTGTACGACGGATGCGTCCGCAGAACCACGAACAAGACCGTCACAAACAGCGCGACAAAAGCGGGAGCAAAATATCTTTTCACAAAATCAACCATCCCAAAACCCACCGACTACAGCACAGCGAACCCGAGTCCAATGAAAAAACCGAAAATCACGCCGAAAATCACTTCCATTGGACTATGCCCCATGACTTCCTTTACAGGCCTGTAGTTCGCGACTCCTTTCTCCTGAAGTTCCAAGCCGAGTTCATTCAGCCTTTTGGCCTGAATCCCGCTGGCACGCCTCACGCCAAGCGCGTCCCGAACCGTCACCATCAAAAAGCAGAACGACAGCATGAACACATCGCTTGAAAGCCCCGAGCGGAACGCCACGCACGTTGACAGAGTCGCGACGAGCGAAGAATGGCTAGAAGGAAATCCTCCCGTACGCCACACCAGCGATTCAAACAGCCCTTTCACGCTGTGAATCTTTCCGGAGAACAGGCTTATTATCGTCTTGATGAACTGCGCACAAAACCAACTGAAAATGCACGCCTGAAACACAGGGCTTGAGAACAATTCGAGAAGCTGAGATTTTACGACATAAAGCACGATACTATTTTACTCACTCTCAAACTTTTGTCTAGTGGCAAAAGGCAATTTGATGGCGATATCAATGAAAAAAATTCGCAAGAAATTCCAAGCGCGAAAAACATTCGCGAACACGCACGCCTCGAATTTCCGCGCGAACCACTGGAAATTTCACGCGCTTTGATGTAAGATGTTGTGGTCATGGAATGGAAAGAATTCACGCTGGGAGAAAACGACGCGGGACGCAGACTCGATCGCCTCGCGCTCAGGCTTCTTCAAAACAAGACGCAGGGGCAAATATATTCCGCCCTCCGAAAAGGACTTTTAAAACTGAACGGACGCAAGGCATCGCACGGACAAATCACGCGCGAGGGCGACACTCTTTCAGTGGCGGCGTTCCTGCTTCAAGGCGAGCGGGAAATTTTCGACGGCGCACCGTCAGCGCGAAACGGAAAATCAGGCGCGGCGAAAAAAGATTCGTCCGAAAAAATCCAAATGGTATTCCAAAACCGCCACCTTCTTTTCGTGAACAAGCCGAAAGGAATTCCAGTCCACGGCGAAAATTCGCTCGCGCAAATCCTGCTCGCCGAGCCGCAAAACTTTCATTCCTTGCCAGAGAAAAGCGCAAGCCAAGCATTGGAAAAAAATCCGCCTGAAAAATCAATATCGTTCCGCCCAGGACCTCTCCACCGCCTCGACAAAGGCACGACCGGAATAATCGCGTTCTCAAAATCACTCGCGGGAGCCAAATGGTTCAGCGAAGAAATCAGGTCGCACTCCATACGCAAAACCTACATCGGAATCGCGGAAGGAAGAATCGCGAGCGAAGAAGAATGGCTTGAAAACATCGAAGGAAAGGAAGCGCGGACAAAAGTCGTTCCCATCGCATACGGCGAGATTTTCGAACGGGAAGCGACGCTCGCCCAATACGAAATCTCGACGGGACGAAAGCACCAAATCCGCATCCATTCCGAAGCGCACGGACATCCGCTCGCAGGCGACAAAACCCACGGAGGAAAAGCCGGCGCACAAAAAAACGCGAGCCAAGACGGACAAGACAAAGAAAATTTTTTCCTGCACGCGCTCGAGATGGATTTTCCAGAAAACAATCTAGGCATTCCGCCAAAACTTTGCGCGAGCATCCCCGAAGAATTCCATGACACAATCGCCAAAGGATTTTGCAATCCAGACGAAATTTTTAATCTAGAAAATCTAGAAAACATATAAAATTGAACACTTTTATATAATAAAAAGTGTTGTAAAGCATTCAACTTAACATAAAATCCATATATTTACGCGGAAAGTCAATTTTTCAATTTCGACTTTTTGTAATTCTTCAGGCAGACGCCTTCGGCCATTCCTGACGATTTTAATGGAAAATTCGGCGCATGTCGAACTCCCTTTTGAAAGCAAAACGTTCGCCTTTTCGCTTTGCCAAGAAAAAATTCGCTTGCTTTAAAAGCGGATATGCCTTATACTGAAAAGCACGGCGGCGTTCGTCACGACGGCGCAAAACGCAGGGCGGAAATTACGGAGGAAATCATGGAAAACAAAAGCCTTTCTGCGACGGCAGCACTCGCGAAACTCAAAGAAGGAAACAAACGCTACATGACGGCGACGGTGAATCCCGGCGACATTTCGCCGCAAATCAGGCGGAGTACTTTCGAAAACGGACAAAACCCTTACGCGATAGTCGTAACCTGCTCTGATTCGAGGGTGATTCCGGAGGGAATATTTTCTGCTGGAATCGGCGAGATTTTCACGATTCGCGTGGCGGGAAACGTAATGGATTCGCACCAAATCGGAAGCGTGGAATATGCGGCGGAGCACCTCGGCGCAAAACTGGCTCTCGTTCTTGGGCACACGAATTGCGGCGCGGTCGCAGCGGCACTCGGCGGAAATCCAGGCGGATTCGTCCGCTACATAACCGATGAAATCAAAAAGGCCGTGTGCGCAGAAAAAGACGCGTACAAAGCCTGCTGCCTTAACGTGCAAAGGAGCGTGTCCGTCATCAAGGAAAGCCTGAAAGAACTTGTGGAAAAAGGCTCTCTTGAAGTCCGCGGCGCGATTTACCATATCGACAGCGGGGAAGTGACTTTCCTGGATTGACGACGCTTATGCCATTTACCGACTTATTCGACAAATTCAAGACAATCTCTGTCTACGCGCTCGTGGGAGAAAGCGGCACGGGAAAAAGCTTCAAGGCGAAGCTGCTCGCGCAAAAGTACGGAATCGAGGCGATCATCGACGACGGGCTTTTGATTCAGGACGACAAGATTCTTGGAGGCCGCTCCGCGAAGACCGAAAAGACTTACATGGGAGCGGTGCGCGTGGCCGTGTTCGACGACAAGGAGCACCGCGACGAGATTGCCGGAAAAATCCGCGAAATGCGCTTCAAGAAAATCCTTCTCATCGGCACTTCGGAAAAGATGGTGTCGAAGATTGCGTCGCGCCTCGCCCTGCCCGCGCCGTCCACCGTGATAAAAATCGAGGACATCGCCACTCGCGAGGAAATCGACAAGGCGATCCGTTCGCGGCAAATCGAGGGAAAGCATGTCATTCCAGTTCCCGCGATCGAGATAAAGCGCAACTACTCGCACATTTTCAACGATTCGATAAAAGTGTTTTTCAGCAAGGGCGGACCGCTCTCGAAAATCTTCCGCAATGGCGGCAAAAAGGAAGTGTTCGAAAAATCCGTGGTGACTCCAGAATTCTCGAAGAAAGGCCGCGTGGCAATTTCCGAGGCGGCGCTCACGCAGATGACGATGCATTGCGTGCAGGAATTCGACGAGAAGATACGAGTGCGGAAAATCACGATCAAGACGAACGCGCGGGGCTACCGAATCGTCATAACCGTGGACGTTCCGTTCGGAAGGCAGCTCACTGGCGAAGTCTACAAACTCCAGCAGTACATCATCGAAAACATCGAAAAGTACACCGGAATCCTTATCGAAGAAGTGAGCATAATCATCGACAAGATTACGATGCAAAAAGGCTGAAAACCGTCCTTGAATCGACACGCATCGACGCAAAGCGTCTTGTTGTGAAACGCTCCGCGAATCACGAAGGCGCGCCGCCGTCCGATGAGGGCTTTCTGTGTCTGCGCCTGCGTCTTTTGGGCGCGGACTGCGCTTCTCCGCTTTCGCGGCGCGGAGATTTTGGAATGCGGATGTTCAAGCCGATTTCCCGAAGCGCGCTTCTTATCGCGTATTCGAGTTCCACCCTCGGCGGATTCATCGGAAGCACGAAGCGGCGCACTTCGTTCCAAGTCCTTTCGTAGAGTTCTCCCGCCGCGCTGTTTTCCGCGATTTCCTTCTGCCAGTCCGTCAGCGAAAGGATGTAGTCCTTGACGAGGAACGCGAGTTTCTTTCCGAGTCGGGCTTCCTTTTCCACGGTGTTGAGCGCGTCGAGCCTTTTCATGTTCGCAAGGTAATTCTTTTCAAATTCCCTGTCGCTCATGATGCGTTCGGTGGCGGCCGGCTGGAGGTACATGTAGATTTCTGTTTCCAAAGCCTCGCTCACGATGTCGAAGGCGTGCGTCGAATTCACGATTTTCAATATCTCTTCCGTGAGTCGGCTTGGCGAAATCGGGGAAAGAAGGCTCGCGCACTTTTTAATCTTGTGCCTGAGCTGCCACGGCATCGAGCAATGCGTGGTGGCGGAATACTTTACGGCGCGGAGCATTCTCACGGGATCTTCCACGAAAATCCTGTCCAAAGGAATCACGGGGCGGATCACGCCTTTCCGTATGTCGCGCACTCCTCCCACATAGTCTATGACCTGCTCTTGAATCGGATCGTAGTACAAAGCGTTGAGCGTGAAGTCGCGCCTCATCACGTCCTCGTCCATCGTGCCGAAGTCGTTTCCGACCGAGCCTTCGACCGTGGAGCGGAACGTGCTCACTTCGAAAATCTTAGGGCCGAAGACGACATGGACAAGGCGGAAGCGGCGGCCGATGATTCTCGCCGAGCGGAAAATCCGCCTTATCCTTGAGGGCGTGGCATCGGTCACGATGTCGAAGTCTTTCGGCGTGTTCCCGACCAAAAGGTCTCGCACCGCCCCTCCGACCAAATATGCCGAATGGCCGCTTTCCTTGAGTCGCTCTATTATCCTAATTGCGTCAGAGTCTATCTTTTCAATTGGAATCCGATGTTCATCTTTTGTGTACACGACCGCCTTTTTTACAGGCTGGCCGTTCTTGTCTTTTCCGTAGCGAACTAACACGATGTCACATTATATCCGAATCAAAGATGTTTTTCAAGCCACTTGATGGCGTCTTCGATAACGGCGTCTCCGTCCACTTCGTTGAAGATTTCGTGCCTGTCCAAAGGCCAAGACTTGATTTCCACGTCGCCCATCCCGTTGGACTTGTAGACGGAAGCGAGCTGCTCGATGGTCTTGCCGTAGTCGCCCACGGGATCTTCCTCGCCGTAGATGAAATAAACCGGAAGTTTCTGCGGAATGCGCTTCATCGCGGCAGGCGCGTGAATCTGCAAGAGTCCGCTCGCGAGGTCGTGGAAGAATCCCGCCGTCGGGAGCGAGCCGCACCATTTGTCCGAATTGTACATTTCCACGTTGAATTCGTTGCGGGAAAGCCAGTCCATTTCCGTCTTCGGATTCTTTATGCGGTCGTTGTACGAGCCGAACGCGCACCATTTGCAGAAATTCGAGCGGTGCCGCTTTCCGAAAATCTTCGAAAGTCCGAACACGAATTTCGCCGCACGCATCAGCCCGATGCGCGGTCCGGCCGTGCCGCACAGCACCACTCCGTCAATGAGGTCGCCACTTTCTTCGATGAAAGCCTGCGACACGAAAGAGCCGAACGAGTGCCCTATCAAAAACGTTTTCTTGTTCGGAAAGTCAGCCTTCAGGCTCAAAAGGACTTCCTCAAGGTCTCTCACAACCTTGTTAAATCCATCCTTGTCCGCGAGATGCCCGAATCCGCCCTTGCCCGCTTCCTGAGCCTTGAGCGCGGTTCTTCCGTGCCCGCGATGGTCGTGCGCGCAGAAAACAAATCCGTGTTCCGCGAAAATCGTTCCCATCTTGTCGTATCGGGCGGCATGCTCGCCCATGCCGTGGCTCATCTGGACGACACCCTTTATCTCGCCGTCCGGAATCCAGCGCATGACGCTCACTTCAGTCCCGTCCTTCATCGTCTGATAGAAATTGTTCGTCGTCATAATTGAAACTCCGTCTACAATATGTTATAATAGCGAAATGGCTATAATTGACATTATAACACATAAAATGATTTTTGGGGGAAAATCTTTAGGAAAATTCAAAGAAAAAAGCGTTTTTGTTCCCTTTTCCCTTCCCGAAGAGTCATTGCGCGTAGAAATCACGAGGGAAAGGGGCGACTACGACGAAGCGCGAATCGTGGAAATCCTCGCGCCTTCGCCGCGAAGGATCGCGCCGCCCTGCCCGCTCTACCAAAAATGCGGCGGCTGCAACTTGATGCACGCGGACTACGAATTCCAATTGGAACTCAAAAAGCAGATGATGCTCGAAGCCTTCGCGCGTGTCTCCGTGCCAGTTCCGCCGATAAACGTGATTTCAAAAAATCCGCTCGGCTACAGAAACCGAATGGAATTCCTTGACGGCGGCCTGCAAGAACGCGGCACGAACAGCGTAATCTCGCTCGAAAAGTGCCCGGTCGCCTCAGACGAAATAAACCGCTGGCTTTCAGAAATTCCGCAAGACTGCCGCCCGAAAGGAAGGACGATTGCATTCGGAAGCGAAAACGCCTCTCCTCGCCTTGCGATCGCAGAACTTCGCCTTCCTGAAAAAGAGCGCGCCGGAAAGTCACATTCCCAGCTTTCGTCCATTTCAAATCCCGTGGAAGCGAACATCTGCGGAAAGAAAATCGCGTTCGACGCGAAAGGATTTTTTCAGTCCAACGTCGGAATGCTCGAACTTGCGATTCCGAAAATCATGGAAGGACTTTCGGGAAACCACGCGCTCGACTTGTATTCAGGCTGCGGAACTTTTTCAGTTTTTCTCGCCGAAAAATTCTCGCGCGTCACGATGGTCGAGCACAACAAGGGCGCGGTCGCTTTCGCCGAGCAGAACATGACGGGCGTTCCGCATTCCACTTTCGCCGTGAGCGGAAACGTGTTCGCAAAATACCACGCGGAATCGGCGGCAAGGCAAAACGGCGCGTTCGACCTTGTTTTCGCCGACCCGCCGAGAAGCGGCATGGAAAAGGAAGTCTGCGAATGGCTTTGCAAAAGCGGAGTTCCGAAAATCGCGTACCTTTCCTGCGACACATCGACGCAGGCGCGGGATGTTGCAAAATTGGCGGAAAACAGTTATATTATCGAAGAAGCGTGGCTTTTGGATTTTTATCCGCAGACGAGCCATCTCGAAACTTTCTTAATTTGTGATAAAAAGTAGACAAAAATTATGAAATTGTACACAACTTTAGTATGTTTCTCGCTTTTGCTTTTCGCCGCAAGAAACATGGCGTTTCCTGCGGAAGCGGATTTGTCGAATTCGCAGGACGAATCTCGAAGCATCATGGGCGACATCGACTTGGAGAAAACTCCGCATGAATGGCTTTCAGTTATAAGCGGGCGCGCGCTCATCGAGCCAGTGCGAACATCCTACGGATGGGCGGCTGTTACGGACGGGCGCATGATAACGGCGTTTTCGGAAAGCGGCACGGTGCTCTGGCAGAAGTCGATTCCTTCCGCGCCTGAAAGATTCATTTCGTCCTCAAAAAACGATTTTCTTGCGGCGACGCTCAAGAACAAGCATCTCGCCCTGCTCAATCCAAGCGGCGTGGTGCTTTGGACTGCGGAGACAGGATTGCAGGCGGTCGCGGCTCCGCTTTTTGGACGCGACGGAAGAATCTTCGTATTCGCATCGGATTCGGCGGCATGCTTCGGAGCGAACGGAATCCGAAAGTGGAGCGCGAAAATTCCAGCGATGAACCGAGAGCTTCCTCCCGTGGAATTGAACGACGGAAGCGTGGTGATTTTCGCCGAGACGATGGAAAACGGCAAGACTGTCGGAACAAGAATTTCGCCATTCGGAGAAATGCTCGAGCGGATAGTTTTCGCAGACCAAATTCGCGGAGCGTTCTCCGTGCCAGACGGCGCGCTACTTTCCTTCGCGGACGGAACGCTAGGACTCTGCGCAGTTGACAAAGCCAGCCGCTCCGTATCATCAAAATGGGTCATAAAAAATCTCGCGCTTTCGGCTGGAACAATTTTCGAAAACCTCGGCTCGCAGGTGCTCGTGGCGGCGGTCAGCCCTTCATCTTCCGGAACAAAGATCCACATCGTGAACACAAGCGCGGCGCGTACAATCCGCTCGTTTGACATTCCGGAAATCAAGTCCGCAAATTATGTTGAATACACAGCGAGCGGAATTTTCGTCGCAAATTCAACATCGGGCGCGCTCTACAGCATCGCGGGAAAAAAAATCCGCGCCGTGCGCTTCCCCAAAAATTCAGGGCGCGACGCATACGATTTCGTGCTTTTCGGGCAAAACGGAATCGCAGTCCTTGTCTCGAAATCATGGAAAATCACAGGCTGGAAAATCGTCAAGGGCGGCACGGCTGATTTCGTGCAAAGCCAGCGGGCAGGTTACGAAACTTTCTACAGCGAGACTCCGAACGACTTTTCGAGAATGCATGACGCTCCGACAATCTCGCGCAAAAACGCGATTCTTTCAGGCGACTACGCTTCGCAAGAGAAAAATTTTTGGAAAGACGCGCAATTCCTTATGGAAGAATATTTCACGCAGAGGACAAGCCTGAATTCGACATCGACTCGCGCTTTGGAAGAAACGCCTGCGGAATTCAGCCTTGACGAACAGATAGCGGCCATCTCGATGCTAGGCGCATTCGGAACGCGAGACGCGGCGAATTGCCTTGCGCGAGTGCTGAGCTTGGAAAACGACGAGACCGTTCTGCGATGCGCGCTCAAGTCCGTGCAGGAATTCGGCTACGATCCCGACCTTCTCATAATCGACGCAATCGAGCAGCTGATAAAGAAATCAAATCCAAAGCAGGAAAAATTCATCGCGGAATGCTGCGAAAGTCTATATTCCGTATGCCGCTTTATGGGCCGCCCCGCCCTTTACAAAAAAGGACGAGCAATCATATCAAACTTGTTCCTTCCGCAATACAGTCAGTCCACAAAAAAAAGCGCAAGAAAAGTCTACGAAAAACTTGCAGAAATCAATCTATAGTGATATAATATTCTAATCACTTTTGTAGCAATCACAAATGTGATTAATCAAAACAAATTGAGGGAAATATGAGAAAGATTTCAGTCGCAATGGCCGCGGCATTTTTCGCCGCGACTTCGATTTTCGCGATTGGTGTTGACGAGGACGAAATTCGTTCCGTGAACCAGACAATCGTCTTCGAAAACTACACAGGACCGCATGCAACGGTTGACACGCTGGATCAAATCAAGCAGATCGGGCGCGGGCTTGGAAATGGCATCGCATCAAACTTGGATTCGCAGAGAACCACCGGCAACACGGCAAAGTATTACGTAATCCACGCCATCGACAATTCCACCGCCGAAAAGCTCGACGCGGACATACTCGTGCTTGGCGCGAACGCATCCGTGGATCACATCCGAAACTTGCGCCACATCATAGCCGGCTACCTTTCGGCGGCCTACAATTATTCCGAAAACGACGCGGAGACAATCGCGACATTCGTAACTGTATACAACGCGGTCTATCGCCAAAACATGGACGCGTTCAGGTCGAAATACAAGGAAATCGTAACGAACAATCTCAACGCAAGCCGCGCAGGACTTTCCACGCGCTACAGCGAATGGCCGGGCAACTCACAAATCGTGATTCCAATCAGCGACGTTTCAGGCGGACTTTCCACCGTGGACACAAGCGTCATCAGCGACCGCGAGGTCATCAATTCAATGCAGGAGGACGACGACAAGAACATCGATGCCCGCAAAGAAATGGTTGACATAAAGGAGCGCGAGGCGGAAAACGCGAACGAAAAGGCGCAGGAATCGCAGAAAGCAGCCACTGAAGAACAGCGCAAGGCCAACGAGGCGCAAAAGCAAGCCGACCAAGCGCAGAAACAAGCCGACCAAAAGAAAGAAGACGCGCAAAAAGCCCAGCAAAAAGCCGACGACGCGCAGAAAAAAGCCGACGAAAATCCTGACGACAAGCAAGCCCAAAAAGAAGCCCAGCAAGCTCAAAAAGAAGCCGATCAAGCCAAAAAGGCTGAAGACGACGCGCAGAAAAAGGCCGACGACGCGCAGAAAAAGGCCGACGACGCGCAGAAAAAGGCTGACGACGCAAAGCAAACCGCTTCCGAACAACAAGCCGTGGCGGACAAAAAGCAGTCCGAAGCGCAGGAAGAACGCAGGACGATAGCGCAGGATCAGGAAGCCGTCGAAAAGGCTGAGGAAGCCGCGACCAACGCACCGAGCGTCTACGGACTCAGCCTCGCAAGCGCGAACAGCATGGATTCGGCGATCGTCAAAGTGAATACGAAAGACGGAACAATCCTTCAAAGGTCGGAAGTGGATGTCATCAAAAACCGCACAATGTTCCCCGTCGGAGGAGGCTTCCTCGCCGTGGCAGGCGCGAATTCCGGAAACGGGGCGGTCAAGCTGGTATTCATTGATGAAAAGTCTCTTGAAATCACAAAGGAAAGCGAGGAAACACTTTCCGACAATTCAGTTTTGGTTCAAGACGGAAGCAACTACCTTGTCATAGTGAAGGAACGCATTGCATGCTTTGCGGCAAAATATGATTCCAATTTGAAACTGCTCAAAAAAAGTCCCGTTCCCGTAAGCCCGAATTCGCCGATCGTAAAAACCTCGGCCGGCTACATGGTAACGGACGTGGCAGGACAGCCGCTTGTGCTCGACACTACGGAACTTAAGATTACGACAAAGCAGGCGGTGGAAGCCGTGGCAGGAACGGTCAAAAATCTCGCAAAATAAATTGCGCATAGCACAGACACAAGAGGAGCGGCGCGCGAAGCGCGCCGCTTTTTTTTGCTTTTAAAATTTTCGCAGTCTCGCACACAAACAAAAAAATCCAGTTCCTGCCAAGAATGGCAGGAACTGGAAAAACAAAAATGGAGGAACAACTGGCACGAATTTTTTCGCGCCTATAATTTGACTGTCTCGACCATATATCGTATGGAGGTACCGGTTTGGTCTTCGACAGTCTTTTCTACCACAAAAACCAGCGCGCTTCTTCTAGCGTCGCGGAAAATGCGGACAATCTTGTAGCCCGTAACGCCCGCACGCATTCTTTCGGGCGATCCGACCTTGTATTTTTTTTCGGTTCCAGAATTTTTTATCGAAAGATCAATGTAAAAGCGGGATTTGCAATTCTGGCCGCTTCCTTCGAACGTGGGCACAAGACGCACGCCGTAATCGCATTGTTCCCGCGAATTTTCATCGCCATAATCCTTGAACGAAATTCTTTCAGTTCCGTCCTTGTATTCATTTTCCATTACATAAAGCGTGTCATCGCTCGAAGTCTTGACGCATCCATAGTTCGCGATTTCCGATGAATATCGCGCGGAAAAGAGATTGTCGTACACTTCCTTGCCGCTTTTGTCCGACTTTGCCTCGGACTTTTTGAAAACGCCTCCGGGAACGTACTCGTTCTTTTCCACGTCCACCACGTAGATTTCCGCGTATGGACGGAATTTCACGTCCGTCATTCCGTACTGACCGAAAACATAGATTTTGCCATCGTCTGAAAATCCGATGTCCTTGAACGCGGCAGCGTCGCCGGCAAAAGAAATTCCAGCCACAAAAAAAATCAAACCTGCGATAATCGCCTTTTTCATTGCTTCTCCATAAAAACTGAAAAGAATTGAAATCGCTTGCGCAAAATCAAACTTCCTGTTTTATTTTCGGCGTAATGGGATTTACTCTTTACTATTTTTTGTTTTGGCGGTAGAATAAAAAAATGACACTCAAAGGAAAGAACCGATACACTTTCACGCTCTCGACTTTTTTTCTGGCACTTTCAGTATTCTTCCTAGCCTATTTCATACTGAAAATCAATGCGGAATCCCGGACGGCGATTGCGGGAACAAATTCAGAAGTCTTCGGACAAAACGCGTGGGCGACGATTTTCTCTTCGTTCTGCCTGATGGTGTTCGTCCCTGCGGCGGGATTTTTCGCCTATTCGCATTTCATAAAGACTCCTTCAATGGAAATCGTATATTTCATGCTTTTCTTGCTTGGATGCTCGACAGGCTTGGTGCGGCTTTTTGCCCTTTTTGAAACAACAGCCGGAACATTCCCCGAATACTACGTCTTTTTCGGACGGACGGAGTTTTGGGGGCAGCTGCTTTGCTTCGCCGCGCTTTTTATGGTGGCGGTGGCGGGAATGCCGGATCAACGAGTGAATGTCGAGCACAACATTTTCATCGTGCTGATTTTTTCGCTCACTTTGGCGAAATTTGTTCCCGTGAACACTTTGGAATTCGCACAGACTTTTTCGCTCGGAAACAACGCGAGGCGGCTTTTGATTTTTTTCTGTGTGCTTGCGTCTGTCCTCACGGCGGCGACGCATTCTCTAAAGGCATGGCAAAGCGAAAGCAACACGCACTATTCCCTTGCGCTCGACACAGTGATTATGGAAACAGGACTTATGCTTCTCAATTCAAGCACGACACTCGCGCTTTCAATTACTGGAGCCACGATTCTTGTAGCCGGAACTTTCCGATATTTGGGAGTGCTCCACAGACTTTACATGTAGAAAAAATGGACAATCGCTCCGAGCGCGACTGGAATCAGAATGTTGTCGAAGTCTTTTAGTGGAAGGATTTCAATGAGCATTCCGGAAACGGCAAGGCACAGCGCGGCTTCGGCATTTTGCAGGACGCAGAACGAAGAAATGAAAATCGCCACAAAACACACGAGGCTTCCGGCGCAGGTCTTTCCACCGGTAAACGGAATGTGAAGATTTCCGAAAACTTTTCCCGCAAGGCTCGCAAGTCCGTCCCCGAACGCGAGGGCCAAAATTCCAGCCTCTGCCGCTTTTTGCTCCCATAAAAGCGCGCTCAAAAAAATTCCAATTACAAGCGTCAAAGGACCAAGCACGAATTTTCCTTTGTCGCGCGCACGAGCCGCCATGTCCGTAATGTCGGAAATCAGCGGAATCGAAATTCCGCGCAACGCAAGAATTTGGCAAAGCGTGTAGCCCACGCCCGCCAAAGCCAAAAGCGTCATCGTCATGCCGTAAAAGTGCGCCAAAAAAAACGGAACGAACGCCGCGCAAAGATGGATGGACTTGCGGAAGATTTCCTTGTACAAAGAGATGAGATGCTTTTTCCACAAAAGCCCGATATAGGGGCAGAAAACTTTCACTGCTCAAGCCCTTTTTCGCCGTCGAGCACGCGCGGAATTTCCGTATAAATTGCAGGCTCGAAGTCCGGGAAAGGATTCGTCGCATAGCGCAAATTCTGCTCGGCGAGATTGCTGCCAGGAAGTCGCACCATTGTCTCCTGATTTCTCGTGAGCGCGTCGTAGTAGCGAATGGAATCCTGAAAGTTTACCAATGCCGCGGCGTTGAGAGAACTGTCTCCGCTCTGACGGGAAACGCGGAATTGGCTCACGCCAATATTGTTCGCGCCTTTCATGTATGTCTCAACCATGTCGCCCGCGCTTGCCTCGATTTGCGGAACATTGATTCCATATTTTTCGCGCTGAAAGTCAAGATATGAAAGAAGACGGCCATAATAGCTTTGCGCCGTGAAATTGTCGCCACGAAGCGAAAGCGTATTTCCGAGCGCGAGCATCACGTGAGAATCCAAGTCGCCGTCCTCCGAAGCCTTGAGGAAATTTCCAAGCGCGGAAACGTAGTCATTGTTGGAATAGTCGATGTAGCCCACGCGATACCTGATTGAAGGCGTGTCCATATAATTTTGGATTGCGGCAAGATAATCTCGCCGCGCGCCGTCCAAGTCGCCGGAAATGAAATATTCGAGATTTCCCATGTCGGCGTACATCGCGCCCACGTTCCTGTCGCCGTCGAATTTTCTCGCGCGCCCTTTCTTTTCAAATAAATTTATTCCTTTGGTAAAAGACTCTCGCGCCAAAATGTATTCGCGGTTATACAAATATTCTTCGCCCAAAAGCCTGTAATTGTTCAACTGCTTGTAGACATCGCGATTCTTGAGCGAGTCGGATTCATTGAAAAGCTGTTCGGTATGCTTGAGCGAATCTAAAGCCTTAGAATGGTCTCGCACTTCCACAAGATAACGAGAAAAATTATAGCTGGCAATCGGATTTTGCGGATCGGCTTTAATGGCAAAAAGCATCATATCGCGCAAATCTTCGATTTTATCGCGCAAGTATTCCTGTTCGCGCGGAAGTTCGCCGTAAAGTTTGTCCATAAGATAGCCGCTCATTTCCACCCAGTCGTCCGCGCTCAAAGACTTTTCACGCGGATAGAAAAATTCCTTGAGTTCAAGCACATTATGAAGCTGATCGGTGCGAATATTGTAGCGCAAGAAACGAGATTGATACAAGTCGGCGTTTTTCGCGCCGTAAAGCTGCATCGCAAGCGAATATTGGTCGAACGCATCCTGGAATTTCGCGGGATTTTCTTCCGTGGCCCATTCCAAATAAGTGTCGCCCAGCGCGAGGATTCCGTCAGGATCGTTCACATGGTAGTCGAGAACTTCGCGCTTGAGGATTTCCTCGGCGCGGGCATAGTCGCCCAAATTGGAAAGCTGCATGTCGGCATATTCCAAGCCCGCCTGCTTGTCGTGATAGAAACGCTGCAAAATGGCCTTGTAGAATTTTTCCGCCCGGTCGTACTGCCGATGCGCACGATAACCACGCGCATATTTGTAGAACCATTTTTTCTTCGGCTTGTGAGTGAGAGCTTCGTCAAAAAGCATTTCGGACTGCGGATAATTGTCGCTTTCCAAGAGCGCGTATCCTTCTTTGTAGAGTTTTTCCGCCCAAAGCGGCTGCACGATGTACTGATGCCCGAGGTAGCCTACGCAAAAAAGAATCATCGCCGCAAGCAAGCCGAGGAGCGCGGCAGGAAGAATTTTCGCCTTGAGCTGATATTTGAACGAAGCCTTGTAAGCGGCGTATTCTTCCGCAGTGCGTTTTTCAAAGTCGCGGGGAACATGCAAAGTTATGTCGAGCATTTTTTCCAAATAGCCCGCCAATTGTCTCGCCGAAACTTTGTCCAGAATTTTATCTATGAGCTCAAAAACAACTTCGTCCTTGAACTCGTTTTTGACAATCATATCCTCCACGGCAATTCGCACGTTCAAAGGATATTCGCTCAAATTCTTTTTGAATTTTTTGTATTCTTCAGGGGAAAGTTCCGTTCGATGCCTTGGATCGGACATCGCGCCGCTGAAGTCAACATTGTCCAAGCCGCCTTTCGGAGGCTTTTTCGCATAAGGATCTGCGTCCGTCTCGGAAAAGCCCGGAATCGTGAAATCGTCGTTTAGCTCAAGCTCGAAGTCGCCATTCGTAATGTCCAAATTCAAGCCCGTTTCAGGCGGATTAAATTCCGAAAGCGGCGAATCTCCAACGCTGAAATCCGTCACGCCGCCCAAGTCGCCGAAATCAGGCATTCCGCCGCTCGTGTCGATGTCCGCGCTTTCCCCGCCATCCGAGGTTCCGGAATCCTGTCCGAAAGAGCCTATATCAAAGTCCGCGCTGAACATGTCGTCGCCAGCCGAAGAATCTGGCATTTCATATTCCGACACATCGAGTCCAATCGCTGGATTCGCATCAGCCGAATCTTCGGGCGCGGCAGGAATTTCTGCTTCCGTCTCAAGAGAAGCGTCGTCCGCCACAGAAGGAGTTTCCGCAGAATCGCCGCCTTGCGCTTCGGCGTCATTTTCCATCGCGTCAAAATCAATGCCGCTGAATCCCGAACCGTCTTCATCGTTCTGCGGCACATATTCCGGCTGAGCCTCTTCTTGCGCCGCCGCTTCTTCCGCGAGATCTTCCTCGGTTTTTGGAAGCACTCCGAATTCGCCAGTCACATAATAAGGCGGATTCGCGCTCGTAACAGGATTTTCCGTGAAAATATCGGGCTTGAGAATCGCGATGTCGTCGGCAATTTCTTTAGGCTTGAAATGGGTCTTTTTCGCGTCTTTTTTGTTGTCCTTTTTTTCAGCAGACTCATCTTCAATATTCGCGGAAGCAATTTCAGGCGCAATGCCCACTTCGCCGCCCAAAATGGAGTCCACGTCGATTTCCGTGGATGCCGTGGACGAAGCAGGCGCATAATCCTCGATTTCTATTCCGTCGATTCCCAAATCGCTCAAGTCGAAGCCGCCGTCATCGGAAGCCGCCGTGTTTTCGGCAGGAACAGCGGATTGTTCATCGCTTGCTTCGGGCGCGCCTTGATTTTCGTCCGGCGGATTTTCCGAAACATCGCCTTCTTTCGGAGCAGAATTTTCCAGCGAAGAAAAATCGCCGAAACCATCCAAGTCGCCCAATCCGAACATATCATTGGAATCAGAAGAATCCGCATTTTCAGAATCGGCGATTTGCGCCTCGGAAGGAAGCGCAGTTTCAGACGCGGCATCCTCGCCCAATTCTTGTCCGCCCAAAGAAAGCGAATCGTCTTGCTCAAAATCAGGCAAAGAATCAAAAAGAGCCGCGTCTTCGGCAGGAGCGGCGGACTGTTCTTCGCTTGCTTCGGGCGCGTCTTGATTTTCATCCGATGAAATTTGTGAAATCTCGCTTTCATTCGGAGCGGAATTTTCCGCTGGAATTTCAAACGCGTCAAGGTCGCCGAAATCTCCAAGGTTGAACAAATCTTCCGCCGCAGGAACGTTTTCCGCAGGCGAAACGCTTTCCGAAATCGGCGCGGGATTTTGTTCGGCGGCAACAGAATCAGTCTCGCCTGAATTCAAAAGTTCGTCAAGTTCAGGGAAGCCAGTAGACTCAGTCTCCGCGGATTTTTCCTTGCCTCCAAACGAGGAAGCGTCTTCCAAATTGCCGTCGTCATCAAACCCGAATCCCGAATATCCGCTTCCGTCTATGCCTTTGGGCTTTTCCGGCTCGACTTCAGGCTCTTCTTCCTCTTCCAAAAACGACATCGCGCTCGGAACGGAATTCTTTTTTTTCTTGTCTTTCGATGAAGATTCGAACGCGCTCAAATCCGGCACTTCGCCAAGGTTCGCCCCAAATCCAGAGCTTCCGAAAAGGTCGTCCTCGCCGCTCGCCTTTCGCTCGGCCTCAGCCTTCGCAGCGGCTTCGGCGGCAGCCTCGGCTTCTTCCTGCGCGATCTGTTCGGGAGTCTTCGGCTTTTCCGGCATGCCGGTCACAAAGTCCTCGCTGTCGTCTATGTCTGGAATCGTATCGGGCACAGGATACGGCACGGCCTTTTCGCCGCGCTCGGCACGAATGTTTATTTCGTTGCCCAATCTGAGAATCTGTTCGCTTAATTTTTTCAACTGACTAAAGCCAGGCACTTATTTTCCCACCTCTAGTTATTATACATAAATTAACGGAAATTTACAATATAAACTTTAAGAATTCTCAAATATTTTCCGATATAAAATTTATGAAAAAACTGAATCTATTTTTGGCATGCGCGTTTTTCTGCGCCACCGCGAGCTTCGCCGCAAAGGAAAAGGAAGTTCCGCTCGTGGAATCGAAATATTCGTTCGAGTACCGCGAGATCGCGCAAAAAATGCTCAATCCGAGCGCGCCGTTCGAAAAGGACGGACTGATAGTTTTTTCGGCGGAAGAAGGACCGCACTTCGTGGGAATCGCGTTCGACTTTGAAAATTTCCAGAAAATCCATTCCTTCCAAAAGCGCGTCATCCTCGACGAAAACGGCGAGAAGGACCGCGCGTGGTATTTCTACATTCTCGAAGATTATCCCAAGACGGACAGGATTTTGTACCGGCTCATCATCGACGGCCTTTGGACCACCGACCCGATGAACCCGAAGCAGCACTACGACGAGGCGACCGGAATCCACCTTTCGCAAATCGACATCAAGCACAAATACGAAATGGCGACTTCCGTGAAGACGAGCGCGAACGGAAACAGCGTGCATTTCGTCTACAAGGGAAAAAGCGGGCAAAACGTCCGCGTGGCGGGAACTTTCTCAAATTGGGACAGCTGGATTTACCAGCTCGCGGAAACCTCGCGCGGCCTCTACGAACTCACGCTCCCGATGAACGAAGGCACGTACTATTACGTTTATTGCATCGGCACGAAAGAATTCCCGGACGCGACAAACCATTCCCGCGCGATAAAGGACGGCGGAAAAGCGGTAAGCAAGATTATAGTTAATAATGAATAGTTAACAGTGAATGGTTATTAGTTGATAGTGGGTAGTGAGCGGGGCGGCTTTTTGCACGCTTCGCGTGACAAAAACCAGGCTCTTCGGGGTTGCGTTGTCACTTCATTCCTACGCTACGCACTTCGTGCTCGCTTCGGAACTGGCTTCGCCAGCCCCTACGATCCTTGCCGCTGCCCCAGCGGAAGCGAAGCCGCAAGCGCATGCTTCACATCGCGGTTTTTGCGAAAACATCCACAAGTTCCGCATCAACTATTAATTATTAATTGTTCACTGTTCATTATTCACTAACGAAACTGCCCGAAC
>CAZZFL010000012.1:36183-37692 GCA_964653395.1 uncultured Treponema sp.
ACTATTAATTATTAATTGTTCACTGTTCATTATTCACTAACGAAACTGCCCGAACTGGCTCATCAATTTCGCCTGCATTCCCTTGTTGCGGGAAAGCTTTTTCATCGTGAGCTTCGTCTTCTCAAACTGCTTTATCAATTTGTTCACTTCGGCGACGCTCGTGCCAGAGCCTTTCGCGATCCGCTTGCGGCGTGAAGGCCCGATTATCAGATGGTTCGCGCGTTCCTTTTTCGTCATCGAAAGGATTATCGCTTCCTGCCTTTTCATTCCACTCGTATCGATGTCGCGCCCCTGCATCGCCTGCGCCGCGCCCGGAATCATTTCCAAAAGCGAATTCACGTTTCCCATTTTTTTCACCTGCTGGAGCTGCTCGAGCATGTCTTCCAAAGTGAATTCGTTGCGGGCCATTTTCCGCTGCATTTTCTGCGCGGCTTCCTCGTCAATCTTTTCCTGCGCGCGCTCCACGAGCGAAACCACGTCGCCCATTCCGAGAATGCGGCTCGCGATTCGGTCAGGATGGAACACTTCGAAATCTTCGGTCTTTTCGCCGGTGCCGATGAAAAGAATCGGCTTTTGCGTGATGGACTTGAGCGAAAGCGCGGCACCTCCCCTCGCGTCCGAATCGAACTTCGTGAGAATCACGCCAGTCAAGCCCAGCTGCTCGTCGAAGGACTTCGCGATGTCCACGGCGTTCTGTCCGGTCATCGCGTCCGCCACGAGCAAAACTTCGTCGGGCGAAACGGCCTTTTTCATTTCGACAAGTTCCGCCATCATCGCGTCGTCGATTTGCAGGCGGCCGGCCGTATCCAAAATTATCGTGTCAAGCCCGTTTTTCTTCGCGAAGTCGATCGCGCCTTTTGCCACTTTCACGGCATCGCGCGCGCCCTCCTCCTTGTAAAAAGCCACTTCGATTCTTTTCGCGAGCACTTCGAGCTGCTCTACGGCTGCCGGACGAACCAAGTCGCACGCGGCAAGGAGCGGACGGCGGCCTTCTTTTTTGAGACGCGCGGCGAGTTTGTGAGAAGCCGTCGTCTTTCCCGCGCCCTGCAAGCCGAGCATCAAAATCACGGACTGCGTGTCAGGGCCTTTGAGCTTCAAGTCGCGCTTTTCGTCGCCGAGCATCGAAGTGATTTTGTCGTAGATTATCTTTACGAACTGCTGCCCGGGATCCACGGCCTTGAGAACCTTTTCGCCCTTGGCCTCTTCAATCGTGCTGTTGACGAATCGGCGCACCACGCGCAAATTCACGTCGGCTTCGAGCAGAGCCATCTTTATCTGCTCGACGGTTTCCTCGATGTTCTTTTCGGTGATCGTGGATTTTCCGCTGAGCGCGCGCACGACATTTCCGAGCGCGCCAGTGATTTTCTCAAGCATCTTTCAATCCTCAATTTTTGACGACGAACGAATCTTCAGATTCGAGAGTTGGCAAAAACGCGATTTCACAGCGAAGCGGGAAATCGCAGCAAATAAACGAGTTTTCTGCGAAAACTCGAAGTCAAAGTTTGCGGC
>CAZZFL010000013.1:0-35447 GCA_964653395.1 uncultured Treponema sp.
GCCGCCGCTCGAAAATATCCGTAATTCATGGGAACATTGTAGCACATTTTTTCGCGTTGGGCAAGGATGCAAGGAAGAAACGCCGGACTTGACAGAAAGGTGTTTTCGTTATAAAATATCAAAAATTTTTTTTAATTGGGACTTGTCTTTATGAAATTGAAAAACGTGTACCCCCCCCTTATTATCTCTGATCGCGTAAGCGACGCGAACGACAAAGAATCCGACAACTCAATTCCCTCGCTTGCGATTGTAATTCCGTGCTACAACGAAGAGGAAGTGCTTCCCGTTACCGCGCCGCTTTTCCTTGCGGAGCTGGAGACGCTTGTACGAAAGAAGCTCGTTTCCGGGCGAAGCGGAATCCTTTTCGTGGACGACGGCTCGGGCGACTCCACTTGGGAAATCATAAAAAAACTTTCAAAGGAAAATCCTCGCTTCATGGGAATCAGGCAGAGCCGTAACCGTGGACATCAAAATGCCGTGCTCGCAGGACTGATGGTGGCGAAGGGCAATTTCGACATCACCATTTCCATCGATTGCGACGGGCAGGACGACATGGGTGCGATGGAGAAAATGTGCCGCGAATATTTGGACGGAAACGAGATAGTCTACGGCGTGCGCTCCAGTCGCAAGAAAGACTCTTTTTTCAAGCGTTTCACCGCCGAAAGCTTCTACAGGATTCTGGGCGCGATGGGCGCGGAGGTCGTGTTCAACCATGCTGACTACCGCCTTGTATCCTCACGCGTCCTGAACGAGTTCGAGAATTTCGGCGAGGTGAATCTTTTCCTGCGCGGGATGTTTCCGCTCGTCGGATTCAAGAGTTCCCAAGTGTCTTATGAAAGGAACGAGCGCGTCGCGGGGAAGTCGCACTATCCGCTTTCGAAGATGCTGCACCTCGCGTTCGACGGAATCACGAGCCTTTCCGTCAAGCCAATCCGCATTATTACTTCGCTTGGAATTCTCGTCTCTTTGGCGTCGTTCGCGGGAGCGGCATGGTCGGTCGCGGTGCGTCTGCTGGGACATCCGTCGGACGGCTGGGCGAGTATGGTCTGCATAGTATGCTTCGTTTCGGGAATACAGATGGTGAGCCTCGGAATAATCGGCGAGTACATCGGTAAAATCTATCTTGAGACCAAGCATCGCCCGCGATTCATAATAAGCGAGCGAACATGGGGAGAGCCTGTAAAATGAAATTGAAAAAAACAATGATGTTTTATATACTATTTATAATCGCCATCTTTTTTTGCATGCTCTCTATTACGACTGCTGCACAAAATTTCATTCTCATGCTTGCTGAAAGTGTGTTGGGCAGAAATCTCGCAAATCCAAGAAAATGGATTCTCTTAATGAGAAGATATGCAATATTTTTTATTGCTTTGTCTTTAATTTGTATTATATTTGTCAGAACCAAAATATTCTATTTTGCTAAAAATAACGAGCCAATTTGCGTTGAAACGAAACTTAAAAAATCTGAAACAATTTACTTTTTCTTGGTTTCCGCCTTGATTTTGTCTATATGTTCCACGACTTCGCCGTTTTATGCTTTCCATGCATGGGACGATTCAAATTGTTTTTTCACAGTCGGGAAATCTGTGCTACACGGCAAGACAATTTACAAAGACATTTACGAGCAAAAAGGACCGCTTTTGTATTTTATGCATACGGCGGCATATTTAATTTCCCGCGATTCATTTTTTGGAATTTGGATTTTTGAAATTATTTCCGCTGCGGCTTTTTTGATTTTTTCATATAAAAGCATTTCACTGTTTGCATCTTCCGAAATGAAAGAAAGTCTAAAATTATATTTGCCTATAATACTCGCTATGATTTTTTCTTCGCAATCTTTTGTTGTAGGCGACAGTGTTGAAGAGTTTTCTATGGGATTGCTGACGTATCCACTTTTCGTTTCTCTAAAAAATTTAAAAGCGAAAACAGAATTTAAAGTCCAAGAACTATTTTTTTCAGGTGTTTGCGCGGGATGCCTTTTTTGGATGAAATTTTCTTTAGTGGGATTTTTCATCGGTTGGATAATAGTTCCAATTTACTTTTATTTAAAACAAAAGAATTTCAAAGGAATTTTCAAGTCAGCGTGTTTTGTATTTGTAGGGGTGTTCGCTGTTTCACTTCCCATTTTAGTATATTTTTTCGCAAACAATGCCATTGTGGATTTGATTCAAGTTTATTTCTTCGACAACATTTTCTTATATGCATCTTATGAAAATCGCAATTCTTTTTTGCAGACAATAATTTTTTGTTTCAAAGCGTTATTGTCCGCATACAAATCAAACTTTCTTGTTTTTATCTTGCTGGCTATTTCGGCAATCGCGATTATAAAAGACAGTGTCTTTTCTCCTATTATAAAAATTCATATTTTAATTTGCTACATTTTTTCAGCTTTCTTTATTTTTTGCGGTGGACAAAAACAAGCCTATTATTCCATCCCGTTGTCCGTATTTTGCATATTCTCAAGTTTTCTATTTCCGTTAGTGCGAACGGAAAAAAAACACGAAACACTAAAAATGTTTTTTGGTGCCATATTCTCTATTTTTACAGTTTTTACATTTTCCTTGAACATCGAGTTACTGCGTCTAAAAAAATCGGATTATCCGCAATTCGAATTTGCAAAAATAATAAATAAAAAAGGAAATGCCACTTTGCTGAACTACGGTTTCCTTGATGGTGGATTTTACACGGCAGCAAAAATCGTTCCAAATTGCAAATACTTTTGCAAACTAAACATTTCCAATCCTAAAATAATGGAAGAGCAAAATAGATTCATTGAAGAAGCTCTCGTTGACTTCGTCATCACCGAAGACAAAGAATTGGAATCAGAAAATTATGAACTTTTGCAATCAATGCATTCAAGAATAAGAAAGTCAGATGGAGATTTCTTTCTTTACAAAAAAAAGAAGCGACATCTCGGTGCCGGGTACAGATAGGGAAGGAACTCAAATAAAGTCATCGCCCTAGCGCCCCGATTTCCGTTTTCCGGCGTGGCGTTCCTCTTGCGCAAAGCGGCGTTTTCTGCTACAATGATAATTCAAAAATTCGCGAGGAAAAAATGAGTTTGTACGAAGACTTGAAATGGCGCACGCTCATAAAGGACGTGGCGGGCGAAGAGTCCGATTTGAAAAGAATCCTTGACGGCGAGCCTTTTACTTTTTACTGGGGCACCGATCCCACCGCCGACAGCCTGCATTTGGGGCACTACACTTCGCTTTGCATGGCCAAGCGTCTTGCCACGGCCGGGCATCATCCGATTTTGCTTTGCGGCGGCGCGACTGGAAGGATTGGCGATCCGCGTCCGAGCGCGGAGCGCGAAATCATCGACACGAAAGTTCTCGAGGAAAACATAAAGAAAATCCGCTCGCAAGTCGATTCGCTTTTGGAAGGCAAGGCCGAGCTTGTGGACAACTACGACTGGACGAAAGATTTTACGTTCATCGAATTCCTTCGCGACGTGGGAAAATATGTCAACGTGAACTACATGCTTGACAAGGACATCATCCGCCGAAGGCTGGACACGGGAATCACGTTCGCGGAATTTTCGTACATGCTGATGCAGGGCTACGACTTCGTTCACCTTTTCCGCGAAAAGAATTGCATAATGCAAGTGGCGGGAAGCGACCAATGGGGAAACATCACCACCGGAGTCGATCTCATCCGAAAGATGCTCGGAAAGACGGCTTACGCTTTTACGATGCCGCTTGTCGTGGATTCGAGCGGAAAGAAATTCGGAAAGAGCGAAGGCAACGCGCTTTGGCTCGACAAGGAAAAGACTTCGCCGTATCAAATCTATCAATATTTGTACAATTCGGACGACGAAAAAGTTTTCGAATATCTGAAAGTCCTCACTTTCCTTCCGCGCGAAAAAATCGAGGAAATCGAATCGCTGCATAAAAATTCTCCCGAAAAAAGAATCGCGCAAAAGGCCCTCGCGTTCGAAGTGGTGAAGGACATCCACGGCGAGGCGGAGGCGGAAAAGGCGGTTTCGGGCGCGCTCGCGGCGTTCAGCGGCGAGGGAAGCAAGGAAAACATGCCGACGTTCGAGGCTTCGCGCGTGGAACTCGAGGCGGGAAAAGGCGCGATCGACTTGTTTTTCGAAGCCGGCTTGGGCGCGACGAAAAGCGATGTCCGCCGCCTGATTTCGCAGAACGGAGCCGCCGTAAACGGCAAGACTTTCTCCGACGTGAAGCGCGTGCTTTCGGCGGGAGACTTGGATGCGGACGGCGAGCTTGTCTTGAGGGCGGGCAAAAAGAAATTCGTTCGAATCGTCTTCAAATGATTTGAATGCCAAAAATTGACGGTGAAACGGCGCGAGGATTTTGACGGCGAGTGGAGCAGGGGAGTTGCGTCAAGAAAAATTCATTGCAATTCCATAGGGTTTGCGCACTTGCTTTTTCGCGGATTTAAACTTTTTTAAGCCGAATTTTGCGGTGCGAGAATTCTATTTCTTGAGCCAATTTTTCACGGCACGCGCTAAACGCGCGAAGAAAGATTTTATGGCGTTCCAAATGCGGCGGAAGATGCTCGGATTTCGCAGGCGTTCGAGACGCTTGTAGCCTTCGAGCAATTCGTCGTCCGTGAATTCCTTTCGCTGGTTGTTTTCTTCGATTTCCATTTCCAGCTGCGAAAGTTCGCTCAAGTTGTCGATGATGTTCGCGTTGATGTTGGTCCAGCCTATTGCCTTTGCCGCCTCCAGCCTGCGCTCGCCTGCCACCAGTTCGTATTTGCCGTTGAGCGTGATCGGATTCAAAAGCCCGTAGCGGCGGAGGCTGTTTTTCAAATCTTCAAGGTCGCCCAAATCCTTTCTTACGCGGCGTTTTATTTTTATGTCCTTTATACTTACAAGCATTTTTTATTCCGTCTGTTCCGATTCGATTTGCTGAATTTCAGCCGTTTTTTCCGCTTCAACTCCGGATTCCAAATCCAATTCAGAGTCTGATTCGGATTTGTCAAGTTTCACTGTCTTTGAATTTTTCTTGTTTTTGTTTTTCGCGTTGCTAGAATCTTCTTCTTTTTCCGAAAAATTTCCATTGATGAGCGCGTCCAAATCCAAACCGTCCAAGTTCAGTTCGATTTCATCCGAATTTTCGAGGATGTCGTCGAGATAACTTTCCGACTGGTAGAGCGCGTTTTCCAACGCTTGCGTCGTGTGTTCGGCGCGGTTTGCGGCTGTGCTTCCGTGGACGTCGCAGTAGTTATGCGGAACACTGCTGTCCAAAAACCAAAGCGTGATTTGCGGACAGCCAGCATAAGGAATTCCGCCGCTTTCACGGCAGACAGTCCGTTTTGTCACGCCTTCGGAAGGCTGCGGAAAATCTTTGTATGGAAGTCCTTGGTGAATCACGCGGAAAAAGTCGCCCCAAGGAGGGCCCGCCATCGATGCTCCTGTTCCGCCCATTCCCATTGACATTCCGGGCGTGTCGAATCCGAACCAAAATGCTGCGGTGTAGTAGGGACTGTATCCGATTGCCCATGCGTCCGCCCAGTTTTGCGTTGTTCCAGTTTTTCCCGCGATCGGCATTTCGAATTTTTTTCCCGTCTTGTCGGTATAGATGAATTTCGAACCTTCCGGATTGCTGTAGTCGCGGTCGATGAGGCTTGAGCGATTGACCGAGCCGTAGTGCAGCGTGCCGATTGTCTTTGAGCCTTCTAGAATTTTTGTCATTATGAAAGCGTTTTGCGGCGAGATTACTTGTTGCGGCTTTTTCATTCTGTTGTGCACGTCCCGGTCGATGTTGAGAATGATGTTTCCGTTTCTGTCTTCCACGGTGCGGATGGCGGTCGGTGTTATCGCCTTTCCACCGTTCGCGAATATGGCGTAGGCGCGCGCCATTTCAATCGGACGCACGGCGACCGTTCCGAGTCCCAATGGATATCCGGGCACAAATGCCCTGCGCGGAAGTTCCTTTTCGGAAATTCCAAGCAATGCCACGGAACGATCGATTGCCGACTTGAAGCCGATTCCTTCCAAAACTTTGAGCGCGGGAATGTTCAGCGAAAGCGCGAGCGCGCGCCACAGCAAAACGTTTCCATTCCATTTTCCGCTGTAGTTGTTCGGAAGGTATTGCTCGCCGCTGCTCGTGACAAATTCGTATGGAGCATCGAGCAGAGGAGTGGCGGCGTTGAATTTTCCGGAATCTATAGCCGCGGAAAAATAAAGCGGCTTGAACGAAGAGCCTGGCTGCACCCTTGCTTGCGACGCGCGTATGAATTGGTTTCCCTGGTCGAATTTGCTTCCGCCGATTATCGCCGTTATATAGCCGGTGTCGTTTTCGAGGTTGACCATGGTTCCCTCGATTGTAGTGGTCTTCGCCTTTTCCTGATTGCTCGTATTGGCGCGGCTTATGATTCCCATCTTGAGATCGTCAATTCCGAACATCAAGCTCATCACGTCAACAATCGGATTTAGATTTTCATTGAAACTGTCTGCGGCACGCGACTGCAAAAGTCTGTTGGACATCTTGAATCCCGTGAAATTTCCGAGAAGCGTCACAAGTTCCGCCATAGGAATGTATGTGCTGAACGCGCCGCGTTGGTTCGAAGCCATCCGCGCCTTGAAGTTCGCGTTAGCGTTCGCGATTTGTTTTTCCATCAAAAGTTGCGCGGTCTGCAAGTGAAAAAGATTTCCTGTCGTGTTCACGGTGAATCCGCTGGTGTATATGTCCGCGTCGCCGTAAATCATTTCGCTTAGTTCGCGGCGGACGTATTCGCTGAACCATGGAGCCTTGTTTTCACGCATGAAGAACGCCGATGTGTCCGTGCGCGAATAGTCGAAGTCGAGCCAGTAATTGTCGTAGGATTCGTCGGCTTCCTTTTTCGTTATGTAGCCTTCCTCGACCATCGTGTCTAGCACGTCCTTCTGCCTTTCCATCGCGCGGTTTGGATGCTTGAACGGATTGTAGTAGGAGGGATTTGAAAGCTGAATTACCAGAATTGCCGATTCCGCAGGAGTTATGTTCCTCGCGCTGTGGCCGAAATAATATTTGCTCGCGGCGTTGAGTCCGTAAGTGCCTCCGCCGAAAAACACATGGTTCAGGTAGAGTTCGAGAATTTCATTTTTGGAATATCGCCGCTCCATTTGGATGGCCCACCAAAGTTCCTTGATTTTCCGCGAGAATTTCATTTGCGTGCGGTCGCAATAAAGAGTTCCCGCGATTTGTTGGGTGAGCGTCGAGCCGCCGCCGAGCGACTTGCGCGTGAAAACTCCGATGAAAGCACGCGTGATGGCTTTTATGCTGAATCCGTGGTGCTCGAAAAAAATGCGGTCCTCGCGCGCTATGAGCGCATCCTTCATATGTTGCGGAATTTCGATTAGACTCATTAGTTCGCGCAGCTCTTCCGATGAAAATTCCGTTATCAACTCGCCGTTAATGTCCAGAATTTTCGTTGGAAGCGCGGTTCGAAATTCGGTGAAATTTTCGGTGTTCACCGTGCGCACGGTTTGTGCCAAAGCCAAACCAAGGCACGCCCCGATTATGAGCGCAGAAAACATCAGCAGGAACGACATTATTTTTATGGACTTTTTTATCGGCATAAGAATATATTCTATATTAAAATTGATTTTATGTCAAGGCGGACGAATGGCAAGAAAAAAGCCCGGCTTTCAGGGCCGGGCAATGCCATCAGGCATTGTCGGGGGCATGGGTGGGAGGGGAAAAGCCCCCGACATTTAAATTATCGTCATTGACTGACGGAATCTTTAATTTTTTTAGAGAAATTTTACAAAGGCTCTTGCCGTTCGAATTCCAAAAGAAGCGTCTCGCCCGAATAGAGCGAAAGCGTGTCTCCTGAAATTTCATAGCTTTTCGCCTTGAGCAGGTTTTGCATGAGAAGACTCTCCACGCGCATGTCCTCGTCGCTTCCGGCGGCGCGCGTCATAGGTCCGTCCGAAAATTCTATCAGGCATTTTTCTTCAGTGATTTTCAAGCCTAAGTTGGCGCGATTTATTCCTGTGAAAATGGCCGCCGCTTTTTTTTCTATGGTCATTGTCGCGTCCGAATTCACGCTTTCCACGGCGTTTCCGCTGTTCACTGCCGAAAGTTTCCATGTGGTGAAAAATGGCGTGTTTTTTGCGAAGTGCGCATAAGCGCCCATCTTGCTGTTTTTGAGGACGAGTGTTTGGAACGCTTCGCCGTTCATTTTTCCAATGGAATAAGAATCTATTCCGTTCATGAATTCCGAGAAGAGCCGCTCGAATTCCATTACTTCCGCGCTTGCGCCACGCTTCGTGCTTGCGAACGATGTCGTTTTTATCGCGCCTTTGGCTTCGGAGGAAATTTTTCCCATGAATCTGTTCGCGCCCATCGAGCCGTTTATTTCCGCCTCGCCGTCCGCCGCCTGCGAAATTGTCAGGTCGGTTTTGGCGAGCAACTGCGCCGTCTCGCCTTTCATCAGGAGGACTAGAGTCCAGTTTCCGCCGCAGGATGAAATCGATTGGTCTTTATCCATCTTCATTCCCTGTGAGTTTTGTTGGGTTGATTCGCATGAAACAAGCGCGAACGTCAGCGCGAAAATCATCGCGGAAAAAACATTGCTTTTCATTTGTACCTCTTTTTATGAAACAAGCGCGCTTTGTTTTTGTAACAAAGGCCTTGTGGGAATTTTTTTGGAAAATTGGCGGAATTCCGTTTTTAAATTTTCCTGCAAAAATTCGTAGCGATTTTCGCTTCTTGTTCGGGAAGCGAGAATTTTTCTTTTCCAAGCGCAATGGATTTCACGAGAAAAACCAAATTCCGTGCGAGCGTCCGCATCATTTGCAAGCCTTCTTCGTCCTGCTGGCCGAGTTCGGGATCGGGCGAATGAAGTCCGTTCCAATATTGTCCCGAGGCAATCGGCATTCCGCTGATGGAAAAATATTTGTTGAGTTCGTCGAACGTCGATGTGATTCCGCCGCGTCTTGCCGCCACGACTGCGCAGCCGACTTTCATCGTTTTCGAAAAATGCGTGCTGAAAAAAAGTCTGTCGAGCAGAGCAATCAGCGTGGCGTTCGCCGAAGCGTAGTAGACGGGACTTGCGACCACGAGCGCGTCCGCTTCTTGGAATTTCGGCGCGATTTCGTTCACCGCATCATCGAACACGCAACGTCCGGTTTTTCCGCATGAAAAGCACGAGACGCATCCGCGAATGTCTTTCGCGCCCACATGGATTGTTTCGAATTCCGCGCCACTTTCGGAAAAAATTTTTTCCATTTCGCGGATGGCGGAATATGTCGTTCCGTTTTTGTGCGGACTTCCGTTTAAAATCAAGATTTTCATTTTGTTCCTCCATTAAAATTTTCTGCGATGTTGGCGGCTCCCGCCTCAACATATTTTTGCAGCTGCGTTTCCGCTTCTTTGACATTTTTGATTATGCTCGGGCCGCCGATGCATCCGCCTTCGCATGCCATCACTTCGATGAGATTTGGCGTGTCGGGCTTTGACGGAATTTTTCCGGAATTTATCATTCCATAAGCGTTGAGCATTTTCATTCCGCTTTTCGTAAGGCCGTTGATTTTTGCCGCGCGAAGAATGGACTTGTCTTTGAGGCGCACTTCCACCGCTTCGGCGACTCCGCCACTTTTTGCGAAATTCCTTCCGCTCGCCGTGGGAATCATCGAGATTTCTTCCGCCGGCATTTTTGAAACGTCGATTTCCTTTGCGATGAAAAGAGATTCCAAATCAACCGTGCTCAAAACATAGTCCACCATTTCATCGTCGAAACCTTCGCGGCGTTTTGCGAGGCACGGTCCGATGAAAACCGTGATGCAGCCGGGGTCGGCTTTTTTCGCAAGTTCCGCAGTGTAATGCATTGGCGTTTTCGTTTCGGAAATGCATTCCGCCAACGCGGGAACGTGGCGGCGCACAGCGCGGACATAGGCGGGGCAGCACGAAGAAGTCATCATTTTGTCGCCGCGCGCCATGCGTTCTTCGAATTCCCGCGCCTCGTTGTCGGCGCAAATGTCCGCTCCGATAGCGACTTCCCAAACGCGGTCGAAGCCCGCCGCTTTCAGCGCGGCTTCCAATTGTCCTGAAGCCGCCTTGAACTGAGCGGCGATCGCCGGCGCGTAGAGCGCGACGATTTTTTTCGGAGGATTCGCCGGAACGGAATTTTCATTCACGGAATTTTTTTCCTGCGAATTCGTAATTTTGGAATTCACGTCGGATTTTTTCATCAAATGTTTTATCACGTCAACGAGCTGGCTTTTTCCCATCATCGCGCCGAACGGACATTCTCGCATGCAGTTCCCGCAGAAAATGCATTTGTGATAATCGATTTTTTCACGGCCGCTTTCGTCCTTTGAAATCGCTCCAACAGGACAGGCTTCTTCGCATGGAACGGGAATTTTTATGATGGCGTGATACGGACAATTTTCCATGCACTTTCCGCAATTGATGCACGCGCTTTCGTCAATGTGGGCGTGATGCTCCACGCGGATGCAATTTTTCGGACAATTCACCATGCACGGCCGCGCGTCGCATCCCTGGCATGCGTTCGTCACCATGTAATGCGCCTTGACGCAAGCGTTGCAGGCTTCGTGCAAAACCGTGAGCATTGGCCAAGTCGGTTTGGGACGTTCCAAAGCTTCCCTTGCGAACGATGCGAGCGTGCGCTCTTCGTCGATGTTTTCCACAGAAATTCCCATTCGGGCAATCGTGCGCATTCGAATTATTTCGCGATCATGAAAAACGCAGCATCGAATCGGCTTCGCGTCGCGAGGAACCATTTCACGCGGAATGAAGTGAACGCCTTCTTCGAGCTTTCCCTCAAGCTGAAGCTTCGCGATTCGCACCAAAATTTCGCGCTTCATGTTCGCGGTGTTGTTGTTTATGTTGAGCATTTTTTTCTCCTAATTTTTTCATTGTTGAAAAAGTTTGTTTCGCAATGAAGATGGAAAAATTATAACATACTTTCAAAAAAAAGAAAAGTTGAAAGCCATCTGAAAAAAACGCGATTGATTTAGAGAAAAAACGCGCAAATTGTTCAATGCAAAAAAATAAATTGCTATGATTGATTGACATGGATTTAAAACGCGATGGATGTTTCACAAAATTGACATAAATGAATGCGGCGAATTCAAAGGGCTTGCGGGAAACGGAATTTCATTTTTGACGATTTCCGCGGACTTTTACATTCCGATAAAAAAGGCGACTCTCGCATTGTCGCCGAAAAAGATTTTTCTGATTCCGATGCTTTTCAATTCGAACGCCTTGAATGTTTTTGAAAAGGGCGATTCCGATGTTTCAGGAAGCGCAAATCGCAATTTTGCTTTGCGCTACATTTTAAGCGGGCTTTCGCTTTCCGCAAAATCCTTCAAAATGTGGAAGCTTTAAAATCAGCGAGTTTCAAGAAAGGAAACTCGGTAAGCACGCCCGTGCGCGGCAAGAGCCATGTCAACGGAATCGAGGACTTCTGGAGCTTCGCCAATAGAATGCTCGCGAAGTTTTACGGTTGCGCTTCCGACAAATTTGTGCTATACTTGAAAGGGTGGACACTCGCAATTAAGTTTCAATCGGTGGGATATAAAACACCGCAACGACGAATTGCCAGTAATTCATAATACATCTATTCTTGATGATATTCTGAATGCAACAGTGCCAATAGAAAAAGATATGGGCGAGAATATGATAGATATGTCAAAAAGGAGGGAACATGAGTAAGATTATGGCAAATATGAGCACTGTTATCCTGCCCATATTTTTTATTTGGCTTTGTAGTAGGTTAGTTCTAGTTATAATAAATTTAGCGTTGATTAGGCTAAAGGCAAAATCTTGGGGTAAAATAATTTGCACCTTGCCTAATTTGATGGAAACAACATCACAAAGAAAATTGTTCTATTTGATGTTGTTTCCTTGCGTTATCGACATTCTGTTATGTTTGTCGCTTATGTTTTTAACAAAAGAGTTGTTATTATACATGGCAGGTGTCGTTCTGCTATTGACAGTGATATTGAGAGCCGTGTTAGTTAGAAAAGTATCTGCAAGAAATGGATTTTATGAAAATGGCTTTGTCGTGGGAATGTTTAGCCGTTATGACAAAATTCATTCTTATAAAATGCTTGATACTGGCGAAGTTGAGCTGCTTATGAAAAACGGATGCACATTAAATTTAATGTTGCCTGAAAATGTTGACAAAGTGGTAATTGACCGTTTGCTAGCATTATATGCATGCCCAGCGAACTTGTCCGCATTGGGTTCATCATAGTGAGAATGAATAATGAAGAGAGAGTCTTTAAATCATAGTTTACAACGATTGTTGTTTCCATGTATACTTGTTGTAGGATTGCTCATTTCTCTTTTATGCAGAATACAGGAGGAGTTATATTTGCTTACGGACTAACAAGAACAATAGGCGCAAATAATAAACCTTTTTTTGAAGATGTAAAGAATATTCTTGTGCCGCCGATGGCCGCTTTTGTTGGTATAGATTCTAAGGAGTTAAAACAATGAAATATGATCGTGTTTTGTTTTTACTTGTAGCTCTGTCTTCTATTATGTTTTATTTTGTTATGAGATTTGTTGTTACTGATATAATACGAAAGTCTAATAAAAGAACAGAGGAAAACAAAAAAAAGGAAATAAGAAAAGTAAAAATTATTTCTATTCTTTTTGTTTTAACAGCGATATATTGGATTGTTCTGTTTGCTTTTTATGATAAATTAATGGCTCTTGACTAGTTGAATCCATTATGATACAAGTAAAACAGTAAACAAAAAGGAGTTAGATTAAATGACAATAATAGACAAGAACGGAATCAGATGTTATACAGATGAAAACAACAAAGTAGTTCAAGCGGGTATTATGGAATTTACAGAAGAAGCAAAAAATATCCTCTCGAAAAATGAGACAAAGAGAATATATGTTGAATCACCGTATTGCAATGTAGATTTTCAACTTTTAGAAAAGATGACCAATCTGGAAATTTTGAAAATACATGTAGACTCTAAGATATTTGATATTTCATTTGTCAATAAATTAAAAAAATTGACAGGGTTAGGTGTTGGAAAATTTACAGGGACTCTTTCCCACAAAGGTATAAAAGCCATGGGCTATAAATGGCATAAGGAAACTGATGTATCACAATGTTCAAACCTTGATTTTCTTGCCGTGCTTAATTGTTCTGACATGGAACTTTTTATGCGACAGATTATTCAATTAAAAAAATTAAGTGCAATCAGATTTTTTAGAATGGCAAGTTCGTCATTTCCTCCAGACAAAGAATGCACAAATGTAAAAGAACTTGAATTTTTATACTGTTCTAGAATTGAAGATTTGTCGAACATTGGCACTTGCTTTCCAAATGTAACGAAAGTAACTTTTGAGAATTGCAAAAACATTCAGGATTACTCCCCGCTGGCGAAATTGAAAGATTTAGAAGAACTCGTTATCGCTGAATCCGCACCAATTGCAGATTTGTCTTTCCTAACAGAAATGAAAAAGCTGAAAACATTGCGGATTGTTCAAAATAAAATCTTGTCAACGGACTTTTCTCCTTTGGAAAGCATATTGAAAAACATATCTGATGATTTTGCATTCTATCATACTGGAGTTGACAAGGAAATTTTGGAGTGGTTAAAAGGCATAGAAAATGAACAATTAAAATAGGCAACTAAATTCGCGTTGCCTATTTTAATGCCGAGTTTTTGTGCTTCGCCAAAAACTCGCTTATATACTGCAATTTTCGCTAGAAACTTCGCGCTGTGCGCTCGTTGCGAGGCGCTTCGCTGCAAAATCGCGTTTTCAACATTCTCGGAAACTGATGTTTCCTGCGATGTTGAATTTATGGCGTACAGGAATAAAATAGTTTTTTCTCTCAAATATGATATTTTCCCGTGCACTATGTATGTTTACAAAAAAGCGGACAGAGTGCCATGTTCTTTGACGGAGCGAACATGCGTATTTTGAGGTGAACGGCTTGCGCGAAGGTTTTTCGAGCATTCTTAAATTTTCATTTGCCGAGAACTTTCCTTTCATTGAAAAGCGAAAGAATCAGCGCGCCCAATGCACAGCATGCTGATGCCGTAGCCGCCACGATTCTGTAGCCAAGCGCGTTTGCGGAAGAAATTGTTGCAAGGCTCGTGAAAACAATCATCGCCACGCTTTGTCCTAACTTGAATGCGAAAGTCCGCGCGGCAAAGAACATTCCCGTCCGGTTTTCTCCAGTGGAAGCCGTTTCGTGCTGGGCGATGTCTGCCACCATAGCCTGCGGCAGAATTCCGAACGCCGCAATTGGAAACGCGCCCAATGCCACGATGAGAATCGCCTGCGCTCCGTTTGGAATCGGAATGAATTTTCCGCAGAATCCAGTGAAAAGAAAGTCCGCGAAAAAGAAAGCGAATGCCGCCATCACGATTTTTTTCTTTCCGAATTTTCGCGCAAGGAAATTTATGAGCGGATAGAACAAAAGCGATGTCGCCGTGAGCGCGATGAACATCTGCGACGCTCGGCTTTCAGGAAGACGCAAAAGCGACGTTACGAAAAACGGAAGCCCTGTTTGGAACATCGTGAGCGCGAGAAAATATATCGCGTCCTGCATTACGAAGATGCGGAATTCCCTGTTGGCGAATGTCTTTAAAAGCGATGTGAGCATCGTGCAAGGTGAATTTTCGATTTGGCAATATTCCCTTTCGTTTATCGTGAACGCCGGAATCAACATGCAGATTGTGGCCGCCGCGCAGAGAATCGCGAACGTGATTTTTATCGCCAAAACGCGCTCCATTCCAGCCGACACAAACGCGCTCCAAATCATCGGGGCGGTGTAACCCAACGCTATTCCGACAATGTAAGTGAGCGAAATGCATGTCGAGATTTTCAGCTTTTCTTCCTGAGTGTGCGCGAGTTCAGCCAAAAGCGAAGTGTAAGGCGTGCTGTAGCAGGTGATGAGAAAGTAATACAAAAGTACAAAAACAAAAAGCCATATTGAATTCATTCCGCTCAAATGCGAAACTGGCGGAAAGAAAATCAAAAGCGTCGCAAGCCCCAGCGGAACTGCGGCCGCCCGCAAAAATGGAATGCGCCTTCCTCGGCGCGAGCGGCAATTGTCAGACCAGTTTCCCACGAGCGGATCTGTTATTGCGTCGAAAATCCTTCCCGTCGCTGTTATAAGCCCGATTATGGTAAGCGCGCCGAAAAAAACGCGCCCTTGCGGAACGAAGATTTTCATTCCTTCTGCCACAGCCGCGTCGTCCGGCTGATAGAAATACACGAGCCACGATCCGACGATTCCCGAAAGCGCGGCCCATCCGAGTTGTCCCATGGCATAGCACCACATCTTTGCGCGCGAAAGCGATTTTTGACAAGACATATTTTCCATTATATCAGAATTTCGCGAAACAGTAAATATGCACATCGCAAAAGAAAAATCAATATGAAAGTTTGGGCGGAGCGAATTTTTATTGCGAAACTCGGCGGCAGCCCGCAAGGGCTGCTATGCGAAAGTCTTGCGCGG
The DNA here is from genome assembly GCA_964653395.1 of uncultured Treponema sp. Lineage (GTDB taxonomy): Bacteria > Spirochaetota > Spirochaetia > Treponematales > Treponemataceae > Treponema_D. The sequence continues at coordinate 15,427 of CAZZFL010000013.1, forward strand.
TTTTAGGGCGGCAGCCCTAGGAGAAGGGGTAGCGAGCAACGAAGTGCGAGAGAGGGGAAGGCTTTCCCCTTCATCTTTATTTGACTATTCGCGTTTTTTTTTGTATATTGAAATAGTATGGCTAAAAAGAAAAAGAACGAAAACAACGTCGCTTCCGAAAATCCGCTTGGCGCGGTGATGCCGGTGGAGCAGGCGCTTCCTCCCACGCTGAACATCCTTCCCATTCAGGGACGGCCGATTTTTCCGGGCATCTTCACTCCGCTTCAGATTGCGAACGATGCCGACCAAAAGACGGTGGAGCAGGCGGCGAAGGAAGGCGGCTTCCTCGGAATTTCACTCGTGAAAAATGACGACGACAAAAGCAGCGCGAAGAACATTTTTCCCGTCGGATGCGCGGCGAGAATCATCAGGAAAATCAATTTGCCGGACGGCGGAATCAACATTTTCATTTCCACCGTCAAGCGTTTCAAAGTCCGCTCGGTGCTTCACGCCGAAAGTCCCATCGTCGCCACGGTAAATTATCTTGAGGACGAAGAGGACGACACTTTCCAAGTGAAGGCGCTCACGCGCGCGCTCATCAGCGAGATGAAGGAAATCAGCGAGAACAATCCGATGTTCAGCGAGGAAATGCGCCTCAACATGGTGAACATCGACCATCCGGGAAAAATCGCGGACTTCATCGCTTCGATTCTGAACATCGAAAAAAACGAGCAGCAGAAAATCCTCGAGACCATAAACGTGCGACAGCGCATGGAGCAGGTGCTCGTCTACATCAAAAAGGAGCAGGAGCTCCTTCGCATCCAGAAGAAAATCCAGCACGAGATAAACGAGCGCGTGGAAAAAAACCAGCGCAACTATTTCCTGCGCGAAGAGATGAAGTCGATTCAGGAAGAGCTCGGCACGGACGCGGAAGGCAACGTCAACGACTACAAGAAATTCAAGGAAAAAATCGAAGCGTTGAAATTCGAGGGCGAAATAAAGGAAACCGTGGAAAGCGAGCTTTCCAAATTCCAAGTGATGGATCCGAATTCTCCCGAATACATCGGCACGCGAAATTACCTCGAACTTGTTACCGTCCTTCCGTGGCGCAACGAGGAGCAGAAAGACTTCGACTTGCAGACCGCCAAGAAAATCCTCGACCGCGAGCACTACGGACTTGACGACGTGAAAAAGCGCATCATCGAATTCCTCGCCGTGCGGAAACTCAAAAAGGACAACAAAGGCTCGATCCTGCTTTTGGTGGGGCCGCCCGGCGTCGGAAAGACCAGCGTGGGGCATTCGATCGCGAGCGCGATGGGAAAGCCTTTTTTCCGCTTTTCCGTGGGCGGAATGCGCGACGAGGCGGAAATAAAAGGCCACCGCCGCACTTATATCGGCGCGATGCCCGGCAAGATAATTCAAGGCTTGAAAATCGCAAAGACTCGCTCGCCAGTTTTTCTCATCGACGAAGTGGACAAGATGGGGCAGAGCCATCAGGGCGACCCGGCGAGCGCGTTGCTTGAAGTGCTCGATCCTGAACAGAACGTTTCGTTCCGCGACAACTATCTGGACTTGCCGTTCGACGTGAGCGACGTTTTTTTCATCCTCACCGCCAACACGCTCGACTCGATTCCGGCTCCTCTCATGGACCGCGCGGAAGTCATCCAAATTCCGGGCTACATCGATCAGGAAAAAATCGAGATCGCGCGGCACTATCTCATTCCGAAAAATCTCGCCAAAAACGGACTTCGGAAAAATCAGGTGAAGTTCACTCGGCAGGTTCTCGTTTCCATCGCGGAAGAATATGCGCGCGAAGCGGGAGTGCGGAGTTTTGAAAAGGCGTTGGACAAGATAAACCGCAAGGTCGTCACGAAGATGCTCGAAGAGGGCGACACTGGAAAAACTTATACGATAGATTCGGGCGACTTGCACGAATATTTGGGAAAGCCAGTTTTCGACGAAAGCACGATAAAGCGCGCGAAAAAGCCCGGCACTGCGATCGGGCTTGCGTGGACTAGCATGGGCGGCGACACGCTTTTGCTCGAGGCGGTCTCGTTTCCTTCAAAGAACGGCGGGCTTGAGCTGACTGGGCAGATGGGCGACGTGATGAAGGAAAGCGCGCGCATCGCGTTCAATTGGGCAAGGCGTTATGCCGTGCTCAACGGAATGAAGGACGCGTCTTGGTTCGACGAAAACACGGTGCACCTTCACATTCCCGAGGGCGCGACTCCGAAGGACGGCCCTTCGGCGGGCATCACGATGGCCACGACTTTTGTCTCGCTTTTTTCCGGAAAGACTATAAAGCCGAATCTTGCGATGACGGGCGAACTTTCGCTTACGGGGCAGGTTCTGCCGATCGGCGGGCTTCGCGAGAAGACCGTGGCGGCGAAGCGAAACGGCATCAAGACGATTTTGATTCCGAAGCCGAACGAGCGCGATTTGGAAGAAACTCCGGAGCGCGTCAAGGCCGGAATAAAATTCATTCCTGTCACGGACGTTTCGCAGGTGATTGAAAACGTGTTTTAGTTTTCGATTCGGATTTTTGCGGAGAGTTTCATGCCCCGACGCTCGCGTCGGGGCATTTTGATTTCGCCGCGATTCTCACGGAATGCGCCGCGATTTTATTTTTTGAAAACGGTTTCTTCGATCCACGGCCAAAGCCATTCGTCGTTCCATTTTGTGGAATGGACGAAGTCGTTGTTGCCCATTCCGAATCCGTGGCCGCCGCTTTCGCAGAGGATGAATTTGCTTTCCACGCCTTCGCGGGACATCGCTTCTGAAAGGCGCGTCGAATTGAGATAGTCCACGGTCGCGTCGTCCTTCGCGGCAAGCAGGAAGACTGGGCATTTTATTTTCTGCGCCTGCATTTCCATTGAAAAAAGGTTCTTGCGCTCTTCGCTTTGGTCCTTGTGCAAAAGGCTTTTCCGCGAGCGTTTGTGCGCGATGTCGTCCTGCATCGAGACGACGGGATAAATCGGCATTATGAAATTCGGCGCGAGAGAAACTTTCGTGTCGATTCCGAGCTTTTCCAATTCCGATTCGCGTCCGAAGACTTCCGCCATCAAGACCAGATGCCCGCCCGCGGAAAATCCGATCGCGCCGATTTTGTCCGCGTCGATTCCGTATTGCGAGGCGTTCTCGCGTATGATTTGGATCGCCCGCTGGACGTCTTCGAGCATGGCGGGGTGGTGGTGGCCGTGTCCGCTCACGCGGTATTTGAGGACGAAGCCGCTCATTCCTTTTTGCGCCGCCCAAAGCGCCACGTCCTTTCCTTCGTGGAAAACTCCGAGATGATGGTAGCTTCCGCCTGGGCAGATTACGAGCGCGGCGCCCGTGTTCTTTCCTTGCGGCGCGTAGTAGTCCATTTTTGTGGATTGGCCTTTCATCGAAGGCACGCCGTCCCAAATCCTTATCGTGGCGGGAACGATTCTTTCGCCCGCGGATTTTGCGAACGCCGCCTGCGCGAGCGCGAAAATCGCCGCCAGCGCGAAAAGTGTTTTTCTGAATTTGCTCATTGAAAAAGTATAGCAGATTTTTTTCAAATGGGCAAGATTGGATTCGTGCGAACCGTGGAAAACTCCTTGCGGAAGGCTTGCTGAAAATTTTGGAAAATGTTTGCATAAAGCGTTTCGTGCCAAGTTGCGTCTTCGCAAAGTCCATTCGCCACTTGATTAAATTTGAGAATTGTTGTATAATTTGAATGTAGTTTAAATATCTGAAACGCGATTTTGAAGCGAAGTAAAAATCGCAATGTTATGTTAGGTGAGTTTTTTAAACTCGAAGTTAAAATTGACGATGGAAATTGGTCGTCAGGTTTTGGAGAAAATTGTGCTTCAACTTTCGTTCGTAAATTTTAAAAAAGGCGCTTATCTCTTTGTGGAAGGCAGGAGCGGCAACGATCGTTTTTACATAATTCAAAACGGCCAAGTTCAATGCAGCAACGACATTCCGATTCCCGGATGCACAGCGCAGACTTTCGGTCCCGGAGATTTTATCGGGGTCATTTCGTGCATGTCGAGCCATCTTCAAGTTGAAAGTTGTTTGGCGATTACGGACGTTACCGCGATTGCCGTTCAGCGCGACCAATATCCTGAACTGATAGCGAACAATACTCCTGTCGCTATGAAAATAATCCGCACGTTCGCCAATCGAATGCGCACTATGAACAGCGTTCTCACGAATCTTATGTTGCATCAGGTGGCTTCGGAATCACTGGAAGAACTTTTCAACGTGGCCACTTTCTATTACAGGGCGGCGAAATATGATATTGCGATGTACGCGTACTACCAATATCTCAAGTCGTGTCCTAATGGCGCGAACGTGGAGTCGGCGAAAGCCCGCTTCATCGACCTAAAGTCCAAGGCGCACGCAGTGTACTTTGAGCCGACGGACGAGACCACGCGGCGTTATCCAAAAGGCACGATGATTTTTTCTGAAAATCAATTAGGCTCCGATATGTTCATAATTCAGTCGGGCGAAGTTTCAATAAGCAAAGTCGTGGAAGGCAACGAGGTGATTCTTTCAATTCTCAAGCGTGGCGATATGTTCGGCGAAATCGCGCTTATAGAAAACAAGCCTCGCACGGCCAGCGCAATCGCGCATGAAGAGTGCGTCCTCATGGTGGTAAACCGAAAGAACTTCGATCAGATGGTCACCACTCAGCCGCAGATGATTGCGCGTCTTACGACTATGCTCGCGGAAAGGCTTTGGGCGCAACACAGACAGCTTACGAATTCCCAAATTGAAGATTTGTCGCACAAAATGGTCGATATGCTCGCGCTGCAACTTGAAAAATTGAAGATTCCTTTGGAAACCACGTTGAACTATCAGACCAACATATCGCTTCAAGAACTCGTAACGATGTGTGGAATCCCGAGCCAGCAGCAGTCGCAGGCCATAAATGGCTTCACGAATCTCGTGCGTCCGAAGCTTGTCAATTCGAAGATTGTAGTCTATCGTCCCGAGGACATCATAAAAAGCGCCGCGTTCTATCGTTCAAAAGCCGCTCGAAACTCATAAAGTTCCGTTTTTTTGCCGATAAAAAAGAGAGGCTTTTATGAAAAAACATTTGCTTGCATTTTTTTTCCTTTCTTTTTGCGCGGCGAATTTTTTTGTTTTCGGCGAAGGACTTCCTTCGGGATTCGGCGGGGTGGAACTTGGAATGAAATTGGACGATGCGAAGAACGCGCTCAAGGCGAACAGCGATTTCGGCTATGCGGGCGACCGCGATGTTTCGCTTTTGCCTGGCGACAACCGCGTGCTCATCGAAACTGATTCGTACAATGTGCAACGCCACGGATTTTTGACTCGATGTTGGTTTCAATTCTACGATGAAAATCTCTATTCGATTATAATCAATTTTAATCCTGAACGCCTCGACCACTACAGCATCTACACTACGCTGGTGAAAAAATATGGCGAGCCTGAAGAATTTTCGCCTGAACGGAGCGTTTGGAGAAGCGACGACGTTACGATGAGCCTCGAGCGGCCGCTTTCGATAAAATATATCGACAACAATGTTTCCGAAAAGTTGGCACAACAGTCTCTCGTGCAAAAGAACGGCTACGAAATTACGCGCGAGCGTTTTTTGGACGGACTTTGATTTTTCAAGATGCTTTTTTATTTTGAACAGTTTTAAGAATGAGGATAAATTTTGAAGACGAATCTTTTTCAAAAAATGTTTTTTTTCGCGGCGGCGTTTCTCTGCCTGCAAAGTTTTTCTTGCGCGAGGAATTCTGAATTCAAGAAAAACAAGAATCTTCCGAAAAAGGACCTGACCATAAGTGTTTCATCTGGTGCGTCCGTTTCGCTTCGCGCGGAAATCGCTTCTACTGAAGAAACTCGCGCGTCGGGCTATATGTTCCGCAAGAATATTCCCGATGGAACTGGAATGCTTTTTGTTTATGATGATGATCAGCCTTTGCGATTTTGGATGAAGAATACGCCCACGCCTCTTTCGATTGCGTTCATCGACCGCAAAGGGCAGATAAAGGACATCTTCGATATGAAGCCGTACAATCTGAACGGAGTTTCAAGTGGCGGATTCGTGCGATACGCTCTGGAAGTTCCGCAGGGTTGGTTTGCCCGCGTGGGAGTTTCCTGCGGCGATTTCCTTGAATTGGATTTTTTGGACTGAAATATTTTTGTTCCGATTCTAGCAGTTTGATTCCAATTTGGCAAGTTCCGACGAGGCGATGGCGTCGTTCGGGTCGAATTCAAGGACGCTCGAAAAATATTTTCGCGCCGTTTCAAATTCTCCTTCTTTGAGGGCGACAAATCCGAGGTTTGAAATTATTTTTGTGCTTTCAGGAGCGAGCGAAAGCGCCTTCAAAAGATTTTCCTTCGCGCCAGAAAAATCGTCTTTTGCCATCAGGCAAAGTGAAATTTCGTTGTAGGTTTCCTCGTTCTCATTTCCGCCCATTTCCAACGCTTTTTGGAAAGCGGCTTCCGCGTCCGCATAGCGTTCCATCTTGCGGAGTCCCCAGCCCAGCAAAAACCACGCGTTCCACACGCTGGGATTGTGTTGCAAAAATTCGCGGATTTCCTCGAGGCCTTTTTCTTCCTGCCCGGATGAAATGAGCCTGTAGGCGTTCTTGAAACGCTCGTCATCCATATTTTGATTTTTTATTCCGTCAAGGATTTCCTGTGCGCGTTCCTTTTTGTAGGCCGCGTTTTCGCTTTCTTCTTTTGAATCGCAGGTGAGCGCGAGAAATGATTCGAACGCGTCGCGCGCACTTGCAAAGTCGCGCTGTTTTAGATGGAAAAATCCGGCGTTGAAAAACGCGTCGGGCGCGGGCGGTTCCGCTTCCATCGCTGCCCTGTAGTTTTCCAATGCGAGCGCGTCGTATGCGTCCGCGTCGTCGTTCAGTCCGGAACGTCGGTAGCTGTCCGCGCGCTGGTCAAAGAAAAGCGCGGTGTTAAGCGTAATGGCCACGTCTTCAGGATCGAATCCTTTGAGCGCGAGGAAAATTTCTTCGGCAAGTTCGAAATCCTCGTTTTTGGTTTTCAGGATTGCCGCTTCGGAAAGTTCGCGCTTTATGTTCGGACGCGCGTTTCGCAGGATGCTGCGATAGTAGTCTAAATGCTCGTTGTGGCTGTCATATGCCAATATCGTCAGAATTCCCGAAAGAACTTGCTCCGCAGTCAATTCGCTCATCTTGAAATTTCCGGGCGAATCGGATTGCTTTTTTTGGACGGGAAGTGGAATCGTCTTGTCAATTTGCATCGCGTCCTTTGAAAGCGAGAAATTTTCGCCAGGCGTGATGAAGTAGATTGAGTCGAGTGCGCTCGCGGGATTCATTTTATTCCTCGCCTATATTTCGGGCAGGTCGGCTTCTGCCACTGCTTTCTCGCTCGCGCTCGGCGTGAGCAAGGATTTCTTCATGTTGGCGAGGAAATTGTTCACGCGGATTTTGTATCGGATTGGAACTTCGTTTTCGTCAAATTTTATCGCTGCCGTGATGATGTCCTTTCTGCCTTGAATTGCTTCCGCATTGACAATTGTTCCTGTAAGCCTGATTAGCTCGTCGGGATCTTCGAAGCGCATTTGAAGCGTCACGGGCTGGTTCAAAATGAATTTTTGAATGCCCATCATTATGACTTTCGTGCCCGAAAAAGAAAGGTCCCGCAAAATGCAATGGCGCGGAACGCCTTGCACTTGCACGATTGTTTCTTCCTTTTCAAGCCCCAGCTTTCTTTTCACTCCGGGATTCAGCACAATGCGCTCTTCTTTGCGGCGTTCGGCGTTCATGTTCGCATCGAAAATAGTGCCCAATTTTTCGATGAGATCGTCCGGCGGCCGCTGCGTGAACGCAATCGTTATTATCGCAAGTTCCTGCGAATTCATATAGGATTTTATGTCCTGCACATGCCCGTTCACGAAAAACGGCACGGACTGGCGGTCGGCGTTTATGAAGCAAAAGCGCACGCTGACGCTTACGGAGTCGGAATCCTTGTTGGAAAGCATCGCGTAGGCGCCTCCCTTTACTCCGACTATGATTTTGCATTGAATGAGCGACGTTGAATTTATGATGCAGGGCCATTGATTCCCGTTGCATTTAATGTAAATTTGCCTCAAATCAATATTAAGAGTCCTCGTTACTTCTTTCGTGAATGTGATTTCAGAGTCCCTGTAATGATCGTAATAATATTGTAATTGTTGCGAAGTTGCTATAGCCATTTAGACATTATATACCGAAATTCACAGAAAGTCAATATATAATGTCAAAATAATGATTTTCAGGCAATTCAATGTAAAAAAATGCTGGTCGCACGACAAGCGCTTTCTTTGCGTGATTTTTGCGATTCATAGTGAATTTGAAAACGCTTCGCATGCGGAAATTTCGCGGCGCTATTCGGCGAAGTAGAATCCAAGTAGCGCGGGAACTTTGACTTTGTTCGCATAGGTGAGAAGCGATTTTCCTTCCACCGCGAGCTGCGTTGAGGCGCCGCCGTCGAATTCCATTGCGTCGGAAATTCCGAGTGCCAGCGCGAATTCGGCGCATTCCATATAAGTCATGCCGACGCTCCGTCTTTTGTTTTCTCCTTCCACGGCGAAAACGAAAAGCGTTTTTCCGTCCTTGTCGAGGCCGCAGAATGTCCGCGAGTCGCGGATTTTTTCGAATTGCAGAATTTTCCCTTCTTTCAAAATCTGCCAAAATCCGCCAGCCGCGAATTCAGCATCTTTGATTTCGGGAGCGGCTTGCGTGGAAAAAATTCTTGCCGTGAATCCGTTCAGTTCTTTTTCTGGCGAATCGTTTTTGAAGAACGCGAGCGCGCAGTAAGTCGAAAGCGGATCGGAGACGAGCGTTCTTGAATTTATGCAAATGCCTGCGGGAATCTGTCGCGAGGAAAAGAAATTTCCGCGAGTGGAAAACGGCGTTGTGTTGAACGCGACTGCGAGAGAATTCTTGCGCGCGAATTTTTTTGCGAAAGTGCTTTTTTGATCCGCGCTTTGCGGAAGCATTTTTATGCGGAGTTTTTCGGCGGACAAATCGATTTTGACGCAATGAATCAGCAGATTTTTTTCGGAATATTCCGCCGCGCAAATTTCAGATTTATCGTCAATCCGAATCCATTCGAGATTTACCGAAGAAAAGTCGCGCTTGCTTTCCCGCTCGATGTTGGAACTTTGGCAGCCCAGCGCGAAACATGAAATCAGTATGAGGAAAAAATAAGATCGCGCTTTTTTTAAAAACTCCATATTAAATTATCGGAAGAAATATCTGGATAATTTAAAGAAGTGGAAGAATGCGCATAAAAAAATCAGCAAAAATTACGTTGCGGATTTTAATTTCGAATTTTCTGCAATTCTGATTTTGAAGATTCGCTCGTTGCTAAAAATCTAAGGAAGAAATTCAATTTGCCTTGAAATGAAAAAAGGAACTTGCGTTGCAAGTTCCTTTTTTCATTTTAGGATGTCACTGACGCTCAATATGTCGCGCTCGTGTGACCGCCCTTTGTGCGTGTCTTTTTCATCAGCTTGCGAGCCAAAGTCTTGTTCTTGCGATTGAGAATTGTGGAAGGCTTTTCGTAGTACTCGCGCTTTTTCCATTCGCGGATGATGCCTTCTTTTTCCACCATGCGCTTGAAACGCTTGATGGCTTTTTCGAGATTCTCTGAATCTTCAACGTGAATCGTCGCCATGTTTTTTCACCTCCTTTTTGCGGAAGTTCCGTCAAAAACATTATGACGAATTTTTTGATTTTGGTCAAGTGCGAAGGAAAAAATTATCAAAGAGAAATGATAAAATTCGCCCTATGGTTGTGAGGAAAAATCGCTCGTCCATTCCATTGGCAAAAGCCGCCGGAATTCCGATGACGAATTATGGAATCGCGATTGCGCAAATCAGCGGAATTTTGGATGAAGTCGTGCTGCCGTAGAATTTATTTTTTAGCATTTAAACCATTTGCTTGACTGCGCTCGCGCGGATTTTTCGTGGCGTAGAAATCTCGTCGAATTTGACGAGGAACGCGCCGTCTTCTTTTATGACTTCAAGGATTTTTCCGCGTCCCAAAATCGCGTGCGTGATTTCATCGCCCGCCTTTAGATTTTCAGTTTGTTCGCGCGACTGAATCAGGCGATCGAAATTTTCGATTTCGCTTTTCGCAGTCGCGATGAAATTTTCCGAAAGGGGAGCGGTGTATTCCAAAAAATTTTTGTCGATGTCAAAAATGAAGCGCGAAGGGTAGCGGATGCCGCCATTCAAATTTCGCCCCTCGCTTTCTGAAATCCAAAGCGTTTCTTTCGCGCGTGTCGTGGCCACGAAGCAAAGCCGGCGTTCTTCTTCCATGGCGAACGGAGTTTTTGTTTTTTGCGAGGGAAAAATTCCTTCGTTCAAACTGCACAAAAAAACGTGCGGAAATTCCAAGCCTTTCGCCGTATGCACTGTCATGAATTTCACGGCGTCGATTCCCCCTCCCGCGTCGAGGCCTTGAAGCAACGCCGCGCGTTTCAAAAAATATTGCGCGTCGCAATCTTCGCCGCAGGAAATTTCAAAGTCGTGCACGGACTGCTTCAATTCCGCGAGGTTGTCGAGCCGCGTTTGGCTTCCTTCCGTGCGGAGCATTTTTTCATAGCCGCTTTCGTTGATGAGTGTGCCGAGCAATTCGCTTGCCGGAATTTCGTTCGCGCGGCGTGAAAATTTTTCGATTAGCTCTATGAATTTTTTCGCGCCAGTTCCGTTTAAAATTTCATCTTGCATTTCCGAAAGCTCGCGAAGCGAATCGAAAAGCGAAGTCGCATTTTCTTCTGCGAATTTTTCGAGCGCTTCCATTCGCGTTTTTCCGATGTTGCGTCGAGGCTTGTTCACGATTCTTCGGAACGAAAGATCGTCGCCGAAAACGCAAAGGCGCAAGTACGAGAGCGCGTCTTTGATTTCTTCGCGGTCAAAAAATTGTACGCCCGAATACAGCGTGAACGGAATTTTCTTTTCGGAAAAAATTTCTTCCAAATTGCGCGAAACATAATGCGCGCGATAAAGCACGGCGCAGTCCGAATATTTCGCGCCGCCTTCGTGCAATTTTTCAATTTGCTCGCAAATCCATTTCGCCTCGCATTCTTGTTTTTTCGCGTGATGATATTTTGGAAACGATGCGGAATTTTTTTCCGCGCGTTTTGCGGCGACAAGATTTTTTTCGATTCGATTTTTATTTTTGGAAATGAGCGAATTCGCAGCGTCAAGAATTTTTTGCGTGGAACGAAAATTTTCGTTCATCATAATCGTCTTTGCAGGCGAAAAATTTTTGTCGAAGTCCAAAAGAAATTTCGTGTCCGCACCTCGCCACGAATAAATTGTTTGGTCGGGATCGCCCACGACGAAAAGATTTTTGTGGTAGGCGCAAAGCGTTTTCATGAGGCGATATTGGATTTCATCGATGTCCTGAAATTCATCGACCATAATGTATTCGAGCCGCGTCTGCCATTTTTGGCGCACGGCATCGTTCGTCTCGAAAATGTGCAGAACGAAAACGATGAGATCGTTGTAGTCGAGCGAGAAAGTTTTTTTCTGCTGATACAAATATCCGTAAAAAAGAATGTCGTCGATTTCGCTCGCGCTGTCGTATTTTTCTTTCAACGCTTCAAGCGGAATCGCGATTAAGTCCTCGTAATAATTCGGAATGAATTTCGTCTTTCGCATTTCGAACATGTCGCGCGCGTCGGAAAAAGTTTTGTCGCGCAAAGTGAGTCCGCGCTCGTCGTAAATGATTCTGAGCATCGCGTCGATGTCGGCGTTGTCGAGGACGAGAAAACTTTTCGGGTAGCCCACGGCGTTGGAATCTTCTTGGAGAATCGAGACGCAAAAACTGTGGAAGGTGCAGATAAGTCCTGCGAAATTTCCGCCGAGAAATTTTTTGATTCGCGCGCGCATTTCGGCGGCGGCCTTGTTCGTGAAAGTGGCGCAGAGAATATTTTCAGGCAAGATTCCGACGGCTTCCACCAAATATGCGAAGCGCGTGGCGAGCGCGCGTGTTTTGCCCGAGCCTGCGCCGGCAATCACCCGCACAAAACCTTCCGTCGCGGTGACGGCTTCGCGTTGCGCTTCGTTCAAATTGCAAAGAAAATTTTCCATTTTTTTTGTCTCAAGAATTTATCTTGCGAAATTGTCGCGATTTTGTTTTTCCCTGTTGAATTGCAGCACGAACTGGATGAAGTAGTCTTCCAAAGTTTTCTGCGGACCTGGAATGCCGAGCCTCGCGCGTGCGCGCGCGTTGTCGCGCCTGACCGTGTACATCGAATAGAAGTCGCGGTAGTCAAGTCCTGCGTCTGTCTTCACGTGCACGCCGAGAAATCCCGAAACTTCGTCGCGTCCGATGGCTTTGATTCCTTGTTCACGCAAAATCGAGCGAAGCTGCGTAATTTGCTCCGTGGAAATTCCGAAGAGAAATTCTTCCATCGCATGGCTGACCATTTCGTCGCCGAGCCTTTCCTTTATGAAATGCGCCCACGTTTCTTCCATTTGCATCGAAATCAAAAGCAGCTCGCTCGTGCCCATCATTGTGCCGAACGCGGGCGCGAGTTTTCGGCGGGCGATCCATACGTTTTGCAGCACCGGCGCGATTTGGTCGATGGCTTCGTCGGCACGGTGCTCCCACAAAAGCAGCAGCGACATCGCCATTTCCCTTCGCAAATCTGTTTCCATCGTCTTGTCGCAAACGCAGTTCAAATATACGTCCTCCGCCAAAAGCGAGTACATCATTTTTACCGCCTCGTTCTTCAATTCCGTGACGATGCTTTCTGGCTCGTCTATGTTTTTCGCGATGTTCGAAAGCGTGGCGAAAGTGTGGATTTTCGTCACGAGAAAACTTTTTCCGAGCGATGCTTTGGACGGAAGATGAAGCGTCGCGTCGCCTTCGTTTTGGTGCTTCAAAAGCGAATCGATGAGCGAAGTGGGCGTGCGCTCGTCTCCCACAAGCCGCTGCCGCTCAAGCAGGGAGGGGAAATGCGCGATGGTCTTGGCAAGTTCCGCCAAATGTTCGAGCCGCGCCGAAAAACTTTCGTAGCGTTGCGGAGCGGATTCTTTCAAATGCGGCAAAACTTGTTCGAGCATTTTCCGCTGTTTCGCGGTGAACACGATGATTTCTGTGTCCGCCTCGTCCTCGATTTTCGCCAAATTGAAAAAAGAGTTTATGTCGATATTTTCAAATTCAGTTTCCACGATATTTAACATTATATCATAATATTATAAAAAAAAAAGCCGAAAATGTTAATATGGAAAAATTTATTTTCGCGCTTTTCGCGGCCATTTTTTGCTTCGCGCAAGTTTTCTCGCAAGATTTCGTTTCGCCCAAAAATCCGGATTTGCTGATTTCCGTCGATGACATTCGCGTGGAAAAAGCCGAAGGCGGCTACAATCTTTTTGTGCGGAAAAAGCCGCGCCTCGAATCAATAATGCTCGCCGAAACCACGAAAGATCCGCTGGGAAAAGAAGCCAGCTACGCATACCGCGCGCGAGAATACAATTCCGTGAACGGAGACGAAATCAGAATTCTTGACGGAAACGTGCTCGACAAGAACAGCAGCTTTTCGCCGTTTTCGCTCGTGGATTCAACGCCGCAGAGCGACGCGCAGTTCGGGCGCGCGTTTTTGATTTTTATTCCCGACGAAATTGTTTACGGCTATGAATGGGGGAGGCACGGAACGGTGAAAATCGGGAAGGGCACTTTCATAAACATTCGCGCGTTCGAAAAAAAATATTGCGACTATTCGGGCGGAGCCGAGACGTACTTTGACAATCCATATATGTTCGATTTGGAAAGGCGGAAAATTCCGCGCGTGGAAATTGAAGATGTCGCGCAAAAAGTCGATGAGGAAAAAGACGATATTGCGGAAGTCGTTCTCACCGACGACTACAATCCGATTGCCGCCGACAAGTTCAAGGAAATTTCGGACATGATGATTTATTCCAAAGGTCCTGATTCTTTGATCGACGACATTTCCGCCGTGCTCGATGCGATTGATCCGAAAAATTTGGTGGACGTGGTTTTCGCCATCGATGCCACGGGAAGCATGAAAGACGACATCGAACTTCTCCGCGAAAAATTGATTTCGCGCTTGCAGGAAAAATTAAATGCGTTCGGCGACGTGCGTTTCGGACTTTTGTTCTATCGCGACTACGGCGACAGTTTCAACACGCGCGGACTTCCGGTAAAGCAATTTGACTTCACTTACGATTTCGATGAATTTTCCAAGAATTTGAATTCGATAAAAATCCGCGGAACTGAAGGCGGCGACATTCCGGAGGCGGTGTACGAAGCGCTTTTCGCCTGCATGGATTTCTACAAGTGGCGCGGCAATGCCACGAAAAAAGTGATTTTGATTGGCGACGCCGAGCCGCATCCGACCCCCCGCCGCAGCGGAAAGTATTCCAAGGAACTTGTGGAAAATACGGCCGCCGAGCGAGGAATAAGCGTTTCCGCGATAATCACGCCGGACGACAAAGCGAGGCGCGGAAGGTAGAATTAGTTAATAGTGAATAATGAATAGTGAATGGTTGGCGGGGAGGGAAAGCCATCTCGCAACAAGCTAAACGAAGTGACACGAAGTTTCAAGAGAAAACTCGTTCATTCATTGTCATTTCTCAATTTGTTACGAAATGATTTTTTTTGAAATCTTTGCGGATGTCTGGTTTTTGCGAACTTCGCTTGCGGAACTCGCGCCGCAAACTTTGGCTTCAAGTAAAGAACAATGCCACTCGCCAAACAATAATTCTTTAAAATCTTCAAAGCATTGAGGACATATCCAACTGTCCTCATTTTCATCTGTATATCCTTCTTGGCATTCTCCTCCAGCCCCGAATTTTATCCAACAAAATTCACAATGACTATGTTCAGGATATGGTATATCATATTTCCTTAATGAGAATGTCTTATCATGCAAATAACGTTCTTGATTTGTATATCTCCAATCATTTTTCATGTTTGTCATAACTAGTTAATCTCCCGGAAACCATCTCCAATGATTTCCTGCTGGATCTTTATAATCCCAATGCGGATCCACTCCATCCAGATAATCCAAATCCGGTCTTAATGATTCCCTGTCTTTGCTTCCAGACTGACTATTGGGTTTTCATCTTCAATTTATATGTTTTGCTCATGACCTCTCAGGTAGACATTCTAGCCGTTTTTCGTACTCTTTGTCAAACGCCTCGAAATCCGCTTGACACATTTTTCTTATTTTGCTAAAATAAACTTCCGCTTTTTGCGGAAAAATTACGCCTTGGGTTCGGACGCACTTCGACGCGCCGGATTCCACAGACCAAAAGGAGTTTTTATGAGAAACTACGAGTTCATGGCTATCTTCCCGATGGACGAAGATAGGTACAAGAAGGGCTCCGATTCGCTTCGCCAGACGCTTTCGCAGTTCGGCGCGGAAATCGAAAAGGAAGAGCCTTTCGGCGATCGCGATTTGACTTACGAAATCCAAAAGCAGCGAAAGGGACGCTTCGTCCTTTTCAATCTCAAGGTGAATCCCGCCAAGATTTCGGAAATCGAGGCGCAGCTTCGCCTTAATGCGGACTTGCTCAAGTCTATGTTCGTCTTGCTGGAAGGCGCGAAATAATGAATGACTTGAACCATGTCGTATTGATTGGCCGCCTCACCAGGGATTTGGGCACTGACGAACGTTCGTTCGCATACACGCAAAGCGGAACGGCTCGCGCGAACATAAGCATCGCCGTAAACCGAAGCCGAAAGAGCGGGGATCAGTGGATTGACGAGGTGAGCTATTTCGACGTAACAATCTGGGGAAGGACCGCGGAAAATCTCAAGCCCTATCTCACGAAGGGCAAGCAGATTGCCGTGGACGGCTATCTCAAGCAGGATCGCTGGGAAAAGGACGGCGTGAAGAACAGCAAGGTCGTCGTCGTGGCGGACACCGTCCAGCTTTTGGGCGGCAGGGGGGACGCGTCTTCGGACGGCGGCTATTCCCAGAATTCCGGCGCGCCCAGATTCCAGCCGAGACCGCAGCCGCAGGGCTTTCAAAGCCGTGGCGCGGATTCGTCCTACGCAGAGCCTTCGGAAGGCTTCCCCGAGGACATCCCATTTTAATTTCATAGGAGAAAATTATGTCTGACGAAACAGTAGAAACTGTAGAAAATAACGAAGTGAAAGAGCCAGTGGCGAGCGCCGAGTCGGGTCGAGAAGGCGAGGGCAAAGGACAGCGCGGCGGCGCGAAGGGAAAATTCGCGTTCCACAAAAAAGTCTGCCGCTTCTGCTCCAACAAGTCCAAAATCGACTACAAGGACGCGGACACGCTTCGCCATTACACCACGGAGCGCGGAAAGATTCTTCCTCGCCGCAACACAGGCACTTGCGCCAAGCACCAAAGGGAACTTGCCCGCGCCATCAAACGCGCCCGCAACATCTGCCTCTTGCCGTTCGTGGCCGACTAAAAGGATTCCGCCTGAGATCCAACTCCTGGTGACGAAGGCGGATTTGTTTGGAACATTGGAAATTTGTTTTCGGTGTTTTTTGAATTGAGCCTTGCAGGAATTCCAAATCGGATTTTCCGCGGGGTCGTAAAAGGAGCTTGATTAAAATGAAAGTAATTCTCAACAAAGACGTAAAGCATTTGGGCGAAGAGGGCGACACAAAGGTCGTCGCCGACGGATACGCGCGCAACTTTTTGTTTCCGCGCAAATTGGCGCTGCCGTACACTCCGGCGGTGGTGAAGCTTTTTGAAGGACGCAAGGCCGAAATCGAAGCGCGCAAGGCGCAAAAGCGTGCCGATGCCGCGAGCGACAAGGACAAGATCGAGGCGCTCAACCTTTCTGTCACTGTTCCTGCGAGCGTGACCGGAAAACTCTACGGCGCGGTGAGCTCGCAGACCGTCGTCGAACTTCTCGCGAAGGAAGGCTTCGAGTACGAGCGGAAGCGCATCGAGATTCCGGGCGTCACAATCAAGACCACCGGCAAATACAAGGTTACCGTGAAGCTCTACGAAAACGTGAGCGCGGAACTGCACCTTGAGGTGCTCGGACAAGTGGATCAGAAATCCGCCCCGGCGGAAAAGAAGCCCCGCGCCAAAAAGGAAGAGGCTTCGGAAAAGCCCGCCGAAAGCGACGCTTCGGCGGACGCCGCTACTGCCGAGCAGAACGCCTAAAGGTCTTGCGCTTTAAAAAGTGGAATACCTCGGGCTTAAAGACAAAGTTTTGCCGCACAACTTGGAGGCCGAACAGGCAGTCTTGGGCGCGTTCCTTCTTGACTGGGACGCGCTCAGCGACAACGTTTCGACGCTCCAAGGCGACCGTTTTTATTCATATCAAAATCGTCTCATCTATGAAACGATGATTTCGCTTTTCAGGCAGAACATCCACGGCGACGCGTTGGCTTTGATAAGCGAACTGACGAAAATCGGAAAACTTCAGGACGCAGGCGGCGCGGCCTACGTCGCGGCTCTGACGGACACAGTTCCCACGAGCGCGAACGTGGATTACTACGCGAAAATCGTGCTCGACCTTGCGATGCGGCGCGACCTCATAAAGATTTCCGAGGAAATAAAGGCGGACAGCACCGACAATTCCCGCGAAAGCCGCCACATCATCGAGGACACCGAAAAGAAAATCTTCAGCCTTTCAGAGCGCAACGAGACAGTCAAAATCCACGACACGAAAACCCTGATGGACGAAAGCCTTCGGCTGATTGAGTCGCGCTTCAACCAGCAGGGCTTCTCTGGAATCGAAAGCGGAATCGGAAAGCTCGACACGATGACGAGCGGCTTCCAAAATTCGGAATTCATCATAATCGGCGCGCGACCTTCCATTGGAAAGACGGCGATGGCTTTGACGATGATGGAAAATCTCTGCGTGGGAAAAAGGATTCCCTGCGGATTTTTTTCGCTCGAAATGTCGCACCACATGATAGGGCAGCGTCTTTTGAGCATGGAAAGCAA
Organism: uncultured Treponema sp.; assembly: GCA_964653395.1. GTDB lineage: Bacteria > Spirochaetota > Spirochaetia > Treponematales > Treponemataceae > Treponema_D. Next base: position 33,295 of record CAZZFL010000013.1, read on the forward strand.
TGTCGCTGGCGGAAAGCTACGAAGCGGAATGCTTTCGATGGCGGACTTCCAAAAACTTCAGGACGCGGCGGGGCGAATCTACAACGCTCCGCTATACATCGTGGATCAGCCGAACATGCAGCTTCTCGACGTGCGCGCATTGTCCAGGCGGCTCGTCGTGGACAAAAAGGTCAAGATAATTTTCATCGACTACATCGGCTTGATTTCCACAGAGAATTCTTCCGCGCCCGTGTACGAGCAGCAGTCGGAAGTTTCCCGCTCGCTCAAGGCGCTCGCGCGCGAACTGGACATCCCGGTCGTGGCGCTGTGCCAAGTGGCGCGTGATGCCGAGGGCAACGAGCCTAATTTGGCGCAGCTGCGCGGCTCAGGCTCCATCGAGCAGGACGCGGACGTGGTGATGTTCTTGCACCGCGAGCGTTCTCGCAACGAAGAGCCTACGCAGGAAGCGAAACTCATCGTCGCCAAGCAGCGCAACGGTCCTACCGGCGACGTGGAACTGACGTATCTTCCGTCATACACGAAATTCGTGAATCCGGCGAGCGAAGGCGAGTAGGGCAAGGCTTTCCGGCTTCGCGTCGGGGGATGTTGTTGCTATTTCCTCGATGCGTTGTACAATGTGTTGTCTTCGAACCACTCGCTTTCTGAGAAACGAATTTCATTTTGCGTAAGATTTCCTTCCATGGCGAGTTTTAGAAGCGCGTCGGAATTTTTTCTGCGAAGACATCTTGTGCTGTAACTGAATTTACCTTTTAGTGGGAACGGCGCGTAATTTCCTTGCGAATTAGGATTCCACTTGCCTTGCTTTATTGCAAGTTCCGAGCTTTTTGAAAGCAACGCAAATTTTTCTTTTTTTTCTTCAGTCGTGTAAAAAACCGCGTCCAGAATTTCCATGTTGGACTTGCTTCTCAAGAATATTATGTCGTAGTTCACTCCTACGCATCTTTTGCCGTTTTCAAAAAACAAGTCGCGCATTTGCGGCTTGCTCCATTCGCCTTTGTCCTTCGCGAGATTTTCGCCTGTTTCGTTTTCGAAATCAACGCCGTCGAATGTGCGCAGATGGAACATGATTTTTTCTCCCGCTTTCACTTCGCATGGCGGAATTTGATAGTTTGAAAGTAGGGACGAATATTGCGCGCTGTGAAGTTCCAGTCCGCCGAGATTGCCGTCGGTGAGCGCGGTGAGAATTATATATTCGCATTTGTGCGCGTTTTTCGTATTTGTATATCCGCCTTGAACTTCTTCGATTATCAGAATCGGCACGCGGGAATTGTGGCCGTCAAATGGCAGCGCGAATGTGAGCGAGTTTCCGCGCAAATCCGCAATCTCGCCAAAAAGCTGGTAGCGTTCGCCGACTTTTGTTTTATGCGCGAATTCATAAACCACGGATTTTCCGTCGTCCAAAATCGAGGCGCACACATCCATCGTATCGTGCGAGATTTGGTCGAGCGAAGCCCTTTCGCCGGCTTCCAGTTTCGAGACTATGGCGTTTTTCGATTTCACCGCCTTGCTGAATTTTACTTCGAGCGATTTGTCATCGATCGTCCTCACGCTTGTTATTTCGGGGCTTTCCGACGCGTCCAAAACCTTGATTCCCTCGCTTGTGATTTTGCATCCTGAATGGCTTACGCAAAGCATCGTGATTGCCACGGTTGCCGCGCAGAACAAGGCGTAGCGGACGAATCCGTTCTTTTCGTTCGTTCTTTTTTTCATTTTTTTCTCCTGATAAAATTCCAATCTCGAAATTTCAATTTTTCGATTGGAATTCTGACGTGTGCTAGGCAACTTGCTGCCATTCACACGCAAAATAGAATAAGAATTTCGCGCGAAGCGCGAATTTGCCAAGAAGAAAGTCGCGTTTTGTGCGATGATTTCTCCTTGCGCTCTTCGAGTTTCCTCAAAGTTAACATGCGAATTTTCGTGATGAAATTCGCGCCAAGTCGAAGGAAAAAATAAAAATTTTTGTCGATGAATTTTTCCTCGGCGTTCGGGATTTCGCGATGAAAGCATGGCTTGAAATCCGCGCTCGCTTTCTCCGATTTTCCGTCGCGTCTGCTTTCTCCAGTTTTCGTCGCTTTGCGATTTTTCGCCGCGCCTGTTCTGCGGTTTTTCGCCTGTAGACGGAATCGATTTTTTGTGATATTATGAAAAAATGC